>JAPUKZ010000319.1 GCA_027295405.1 Gammaproteobacteria bacterium | reverse complement strand
TGATCATACTCGTGATACCTCTCCAAAACCTCGTGGGGAGGCCCGTGCATCACACTGCGCCCGTTTTCTATCCAGACCAGAGAATCGCATAATTCAACCAGGGAATTCTCGTCGTGGGAGACGAGAACCACGGTCCTGTCGGACTGAACCGCCGCACAGATGGCGTCCCGCGATTTGAGTCTGAACTCGTGGTCACCCACACCCAGTGCTTCGTCGATCAGCACAATATCGGCCTGGTTATAGTAGGCTACAGAAAACCCCAGCCGCGCGCGCATCCCGGATGAATAACTCACAATACTGTCATCAAATACCTCCGCCAGTCCGGAAAATTCGATAATTTCAGGCAACAGCGCTTCGGCTTCCACGCGCGAGCGGCCTGCCAGCAGGCAGCCGAGGATCGCGTTCTCTCTGCCCGTGAGTTGCGCATTAAACCCCAGTTGCAAGGTCAGCAGGGAAACCTGAAGACCGGGCCTGTGCCTGACTACCCGACCGCTATCGGGAGGGAGCACCCCGGCCAGCACTTTCAGCAGCGAACTCTTGCCGGCGCCATTGCGGCCTACAATGCCCAGCGTCTGGCCCGCATACAGGGTCAGACTCAGATCTTCGAGCACCGTGTGATTATCTGCTGTGAGCAGGCGGCGCGAGCGAGGATAAAACAGGCGCACCCCTTCCAGGGAAAGTAACGCCGTAACCTGCCCATCCAGCTTCACAGCATCTTCCATCAACGCAGTATCCATCAGCGCAATAAGGCCTTTGGCCGCCGGCTGTGCAGGCGGCGGTATAAAAAGCTGGCGACGATCAGCAAGCCCGCAGTGGCAACAAGCGGGGAGTACAACAGCTGCGCAGAAGGAACAGTGCCACTCAACATTATCTCCCGATAGCAGAGCAGGAAAGCGGCGAAGGGGTTGTACAGCAGCCATTCAGCAATATTTTCATTCAGCTGCCGCACATCGAAAAATATACCGGATGCAAAAAAAAGTAGCTGAAACACGTTGTCGATAATTTTCCTGGCATCCGGGAAATGGGGAATGATACAGGCAAACATCAATCCCAAAGAGAAGATGAACAACAGATTCAGGGCCAACAGCGGCGGCAGTGCCAGGTACGCCCAGCCTGCCTGGCCACTATAAAAAATACAGAAAATAATCAGCAGAGCCAGCACCACGCAAAAGCTTAGCGCAGCGGATAGAACCTCCGACAAGGGAAATAGCCAGTGGGGTAGATTGACCTGGGTAATGATTCCCCGGGCGCCGAGAAACGACTGCGCCGTTTTCTTCACCGTGCTGTCCATCCAGCGCCAAAAGACAAAGCCAACCAGCAGAAAACCGATGAAACCCGGGCCGCCGCGCTCCATGATGACCCCGAAAACGAGGTACAGCACCGTGATATAGGCCAGCGGTTCAAGTACCCACCAGCTGAATCCAATGTAGAGCTGTCGATTTTCTGCGCGGGCCTCGGACAGTATCCGGTAACTGAGCAAATCCCAATGATCTCGCAGGTATTTCACTTGCTGCCTTGCCTGATGGCTTTTCTTGTGGGGTAATATACCACTTTAGTGCCCTACGTTTAGCCGTTCTCGCGAGAGGCTGACAGCGACCTAAGGCAACTCTGACTAATTCCATAGTACTTCAGCGTGGCCTGAGGCGCACACTTGCAAGGGGGCGGCCATCCGCTTGCAAGCCTCGCCAAGGACAACCAGCCTTGGCCTTCGGCTCGCGTCGGTGTGCCGCATCACTTGCGATTGTACGCCTCAGCCCACGCTGAAGTACTGCGGAATTAGTCAGAGGAGCCTTAAATGACTCACCCTCCCGCCAGAGCGCGCCTTATCCGCTTTGCCCTGGTGGGAATTACCACCGCGGGCATTTACTACGGTCTGGCCTGGTTACTGTTTGCCAATACTGGCGCGGGGGCTCTGGTAGCAAGCAGCATTGCCTGCGTGACCGCCCTGGTGTTCAACTACCGTGCCCACTACCACTGGACCTTCGCGGCGGTGGCGCCGCACGGCTCGGTGCTCGCGCGGTATCTGGTAATGGTGTCGCTTGGCACAGTGCTCAACGGTGCAATCATGTACTGGGGCGTGGATGTACGGTCGGGTAACTTCTTCCTGGTTCAATCCATCGCCGCGGTCAGCATAGTCGCCTGGAACCTGTGTCTGAGCAATTGGTGGGTCTTCAAGGCCCCGGTTTAGGTCGCCATATCCGCAGCGCATAGGTGCCGCCCCCATGCCGCTCTGTCATGGACAGGGCCAGTGTCTCATCCAGGTAGTAGTAATTTTTGAGGAAAGTCATGCCGTCCATATCGGAAAACGCGGGCGGATTGTTATTGAATATACCGTTTCCATCCCAGGGTGTGACCATAATCAAATCGTAGCGCCCGGCCTCAATTTTCTTGTAGATCGCTGTGATGTAGGCTTTCCACACCGCCGCCACACGGGCCTCGGACCTGGGCTTCGCAAAGTAGTCCGGCTTGTTCTCTGCCAATGGGAAATAGAAGGTGTGTCCGTCCTGTTCCACCTCACGCTGGTATTTCAGCAGGGTCGCCACCAACATCTGGGATGCCAATATTTCCTCGTGCTCGCTGATCAACTGCTCCACCCGCGCCCAGTTTTCCTCAGTAGTGGAAAAATCATCCGGTAACAGCGCATACACCTGGTAGAAACACACCAGCACCAGCGGTGCCAGAATCCTGAGTTTCGAGTCCTGCACCGACAACAGGCCGAAACACACAATCAGCAGTAACGGGGACATCAACTGAAACAGGTAACTCAGGTAATTGCCCGGGTTGCGGCCCAGGGAGAAAAACACCACCAGGCTCGCCCACACCAGGCAAAACCAGAAAAAATGGTTGGCCGGGTAAGCCTTTCCCCCGCTCCCGGCACGCCATGGCCGGTAGGCGTCAGCGATACCTGAAAGCAGCTGCCGCCAACCGGTCTCCCGGGCCCGCAGCACTCCCCAGTACCCCAGTATCAGCAGCAGGGGCCAGTAGAGCCTGAAGAATGCCGCGAACTGGGTGCGAGCCACCGTGGGCATCTGCAGCCGTGTCATGGCTACCGCCGGGGAGAAGAGGGTATTGTCCAGATAGTAGGGACTACTCTGGTGCACCAGCGCCAGGGAAGCCAGTAACAATAGCGCATAGGCACAGCCCAGCAGCAGCGCCCTGCGCACAGACACGTACAGAAAAAGATAAAGACAGAGCATGGCCATGGAGAGGATGAAGTACTGTTTCGCATAAAACGCCAGCACCCCCAACCCACAGGCCAGCGCCAGACTGGGGGCGGCGAAGTCATAACGCCAGGGTATAGCCAGTATCAGCAGGTAGAGGCACACACCCAGCGCGTTGCTGCTGGCCACCGGGGTGGAGTAAAACAACAGGGCGGCATACAGCGTTGCCGCGGCCGCCAGACTTTGCCGCCAGGAACGTCCGCAGTGGTAGACAGTACCTGCACACACCAGGCAGGAAGCGATAATGAGCACCGCGGAGACCTGGCGATGCAGCTGTAGCGTATTGTCGAACCACAAGGTCAGGGGCGCCACCAGCAGATTATATAGTGGCGGATAGACGTACATGGCTGCGGGCTGAAACTCCCTGGTAAAAGGGTTGTCACCGGCGGCGATCAGGCCGGTAATCAGCACCGTTGTACCCTCGTAA
>JAPUKZ010000318.1 GCA_027295405.1 Gammaproteobacteria bacterium | reverse complement strand
GATGCTGGCAGAAATGATCCAGCGTTTCGGTGGCTATGGCGCCAAGGAAATAGTTATCGGCATGGCGCATCGGGGTAGACTCAACGTCCTGGTAAACGTATTTGGTAAAAAACCGACGGAACTGTTTGATGAATTTGAAGGCAAGGCCGAGTACGACAGTTCCGGCGACGTCAAGTATCACCAGGGATTCTCCTCGAATTTGATGACTCCGGGCGGTGAATGTCACCTGGCATTAGCCTTCAATCCCTCCCACCTGGAAATCGTTTCCCCGGTGGTAGAAGGTTCGGTGCGGGCCCGCCAGGATCGCCGTCTCGATCCGCAGGGCAATACCGTTGTGCCGATCGTGATACATGGTGACGCCGCCTTTGCCGGCCAGGGTGTGGTTATGGAGACATTCCAGATGTCCCAGACCCGGGGATTTCGCACCGGCGGTACGGTTCATATTGTGCTCAACAACCAGATTGGCTTTACCACCAGTCGGCCCGCCGACCTGCGCTCCACGGAATATTGCACCGATGTGGCCAAGATGGTGCAGGCGCCCATTTTTCACGTGAATGCGGATGACCCCGAGGCGGTGTTGTTCGTGACCCAACTGGCGGTGGATTATCGCAATGAGTTCGCCAAGGACGTGGTGGTGGACCTGGTGTGCTATCGCCGCCGCGGGCACAACGAGGCGGATGAGCCATCCGTGACACAGCCACTGATGTACAAGAAGATCAAGGCCCATCCGACCACGCGGGATCTCTACGCGGAACACCTGATCGCGATGGGAGATGTGACAGCGCAGGAAGACGCGGCGCTGGTCGAAGAATTCCGCGCCTCCCTGGACCGGGATGAACCCATGGTCAGCAGCCTGGTCAAGGAACCCAACAAGGAGATGTTTGTGGACTGGAGTCCATACCTGGGCCACGACTGGGATCTGGAGTGCGATACGCGCATGCCCCTGAAGGACTTGCAGGCGCTGGCAAACCAGATTCACCAGGCGCCGGAAGGTATACCCCTGCAGCGGCAAGTTAACCGGATTCTGGATGACCGACGCATGATGGCGGCGGGCGTACAACCCGCCAACTGGGGTTTTGGGGAAATCATGGCCTACGCCACATTGTTGAAGGAAGGTTACCCGATTCGCCTGACCGGGCAGGACGTGGGCCGGGGCACCTTCTCCCACCGACACGCGGTATTGCACAATCAGAAAGACGGCAGCATCTATATTCCGCTGCAAAAAGTTTCCACCGACCAGCCGGTGTTTGAGCTCTACGATTCACTGCTATCGGAGGAGGCGGTGCTGGCCTTCGAATACGGTTATGCCACAACCGCTCCCAAGGGATTGGTGATCTGGGAAGCTCAGTTTGGTGACTTTGCCAACGGCGCCCAGGTGGTAATCGACCAGTTCATCACCAGCGGCGAACACAAATGGAGCCGGGTGTGTGGTCTGACCCTGTTGCTGCCCCACGGTTACGAGGGGCAGGGTCCGGAGCACTCTTCAGCCAGACTGGAGCGCTACCTGCAGTTGTGTGCGGAGCACAATGTACAGGTCTGTGCCCCCACCACACCGGCACAGGTCTATCATATGCTGCGCCGGCAGGCTATCCGGCCACTGCGACGGCCGCTGATCGTCATGTCACCCAAGAGCCTGTTGCGACACAAGCAGGCTACCTCAACCCTGGAAGAGATGGCGGAGGGGCAGTTTCACAATGTACTCGCCGAGACCGACGCCCTGGAAGATACCAGGGTGCGCCGCATCGTTTTGTGTTCAGGCAAAATTTACTACGATCTGCGTGACGCTCGCAGAGAGCGGGAAATCTGTGATATTGCGATCATCCGCCTGGAACAGCTGTACCCTTTTCCGGAGAAGGAGCTGTTGGCGGCACTGCAGCAGTACCCCAACCTGGCAGATGCGGTGTGGTGCCAGGAGGAACCGGTGAACCAGGGAGCCTGGTATTCGCAACAGCACCATATGCGACGTGTGATTCATGAACACCATAGCGAGGTCTATCTGCGTTATGTGGGGCGCGAGGCCTCGGCCGCACCGGCGGCGGGTTACATGGCGCTGCACCTGGAACAACAGGAAACATTTATCAACGAAGCATTGGCTGCGAAGTAAGGGAAAGCAAATGGCTATCGAAATCAAGGCACCGACATTTCCCGAATCGGTTGCGGACGGCGAAATTGCGGGTTGGCACAAAGCCCCCGGGGATGCAGTGCAGCGGGATGAGTTGTTGGTTGAGATTGAGACCGACAAGGTGGTAATAGAAGTGGTGGCGCCGGTGGATGGCGTGCTGGCGGCTATCCTCAAACAGGAGGGGGAGGTGGTGCTGAGCGAAGAACTGCTCGCGACCCTGGATGCGACCGCGGTGGAGACGGCCGCCGTGGATACGGGCGCTTCTGCCGCTGCGAACCCTGCCGCAGGGACGCCTGTCGCAGAAAATGTACAGCTGGGTCCCGCGGCGCGTCGCCTGGCGGAGGCAGAGAATATCGATCTGTCCCGGGTCAGTGGTACCGGCAAGGACGGGCGTATTACCAAGGAAGATCTGGTCAGGCATTTGCAGGAGCATCCTGCGGCGACTCTGGAACCTGTGGCGGGCGTTCCTGTGGCAGGCGCCTCTGCAGCGGCCAACGCGCCGCCGCCGCCGGTGGCCGCTGCTGCGTCCGTAGCGTCCGCGGCATTACCGGCGGCAAACGGCCCCTCCAGCGGGCGCATCGAGAAACGGGTGCCCATGACCCGTATGCGCAAGCGTATCGCCAGCCGTTTGCTTGGAGTGTCCCAGGATACGGCCATGTTGACCACTTTCAATGAGGTCAATATGGCGCCGGTCATGGCCTTGCGCAGCAAATACAAGGATCAGTTTGAAAAAACTCACAAGGGCACCCGCCTGGGATTTATGAGTTTCTTTGTGAAGGCAGTCTGTGAAGCCTTGAAGCGATTTCCGGCGGTGAACGCGTCTATCGATGGCGACGACGTTGTCTACCACGGCTACCAGGATATCGGGGTGGCTGTCTCCGCCGAGAAGGGTCTGGTGGTGCCGGTACTGCGCGATGCTGATTTCATGAGCATGGCTGATGTGGAAGCTACCATCACCGAGTTGGGGCGCCGCGCCCGTGACGGCAAACTGAGCATTGAAGACATGACCGGCGGTACCTTTACCATTACCAACGGTGGGGTGTTCGGATCCCTGTTGTCGACTCCGATCCTGAACCCGCCGCAGACCGGAATACTGGGCATGCACAAGATCCAGCCGCGGCCGATGGCGGTAGACGGCAAGGTGGTCATTCTGCCGATGATGTATCTGGCCTTGTCCTATGACCATCGCCTCATCGACGGCAAGGATGCGGTGCAGTTCCTGGCCGCAGTCAAGGACCTGATTGAGGATCCGGCACGCATAATGCTGCAGTTGTAAGCGCCGTTTAATGAGTTTCATAACAGGATACCCGTATGTCTGATAAATATGATGTGGTTATCATCGGTTCTGGTCCGGCGGGTTACGTGGCGGCGATTCGTGCGGCTCAACTGGGACTCAAGGCCGCCTGTATTGAGAAATGGCTGGACAGTGACGGTAACAGTCGGCTCGGGGGTACCTGCCTGAATGTCGGTTGTATACCGTCCAAAGCCCTGCTGGATTCCAGCTACAAGTACTACGAGGCCGCAGCAAAACTGGATGTGCACGGCATCAAGATCAAGGGCGCCGAGCTGGATGTGCCAGCCATGATCGCGCGCAAGAAAAAAATTGTTGATCAATTCGCCGGCGGCATCGCGACTCTGTTCAAGGCCAACGGTGTGACTCCCCTGGTGGGTACCGGCAAGGTGCTGGCGGGCCACAAGGTTGAGCTAACCGGCCATGCTGGCGAAGTGAGCATCATCGACGCCGATCACATCATTATTGCCTCCGGTTCAGTGCCGATGGAGATTCCGCCGGCGCCAATCGACAACGAACTTATCCTCGATTCCGCCGGTGCGCTGGAACTGCAGGAAGTCCCTGGTCGACTAGGCGTGATCGGTGCTGGCGTGATAGGCCTGGAACTGGGCAGTGTCTGGAACCGCTGTGGCTCTGAAGTTGTTATGTTGGAGGCCCTGGAAGAGTTTCTGCCGATGATGGACGTGCTGATAGCCAAGGAGTCCAAAAAGATCCTTACTAAACAGGGGCTGGAGATCCGCATGGGTGCCCGGGTCACCCACGCCGAGATCAAGAAGGGCAAGGTTGAAGTCAGCTTCAGCACCGCCGACGGGGAGCACACCGAGGTGTTCGACAAGTTGATTGTTGCGGTGGGGCGGCGTCCCCTGAGTGAAAACCTGCTGGCGCCCGACAGCGGCGTGACTATGGACGAGCGCGGATTTATCTTCGTCAATGATTATTGTGAAACGGAAGCGCCACGTATCTACGCGGTGGGTGATGTGGTGCGCGGCCCCATGCTGGCCCACAAGGGTTCGGAAGAGGGCGTGATGGTGGCTGAGCGCATCGCCGGCAAACACGCGCAATTGAATTACGACACCATTCCCTCGGTGATCTATACCCACCCTGAGATAGCGGCGGTGGGCAAGACCGAGCAGCAACTGAAGGCGGAAGGAGTGGCATACAAGAGCGGCATGTTCCCGTTTGCCGCCAGCGGCAGGGCGCTGGCGGCCAACGATGCCGAGGGCATGGTGAAGATGCTGGCGGACGCGGAGAGCGATCGTATTCTCGGCTGTCATATTGTCGGTCCCAGCGCCGCAGATCTGGTACAACAGATAGTGATTGCCATGGAATTTGGCGCCAGCGCCGAGGACATCGGTCTGACCGTGTTCGGCCACCCGACCCTGTCGGAGGCCGTTCACGAGGCAGCACTGGCAGTGGGCGGGCATGCCATTCACGTGGCCAATCGCAGGAAACGGAAATAGATTGCGGAAATCGGCGGTTTCGTGGAGAATTAGCGCCGCATTTCTTGCACCTAGCAGGGGGCCTCAGGGCAGGCCTTAGCCATGTCATCCCAGTTCTTAAGGACACAGGTCACGGGGAAAAACCATGAACCTTCATGAATATCAGGGCAAGCAGCTGTTTGCCGAATACGGGTTACCCGTATCCCAGGGATACGCGGTAGATACTCCGCAGGAGGCTGCCGAGGCGGCCGATCGCATTGGTGGTGACAGGTGGGTGGTCAAGGCCCAGGTGCACGCTGGCGGCCGCGGCAAGGCCGGCGGCGTAAAATTGGTGAAAACCAAGGAAGAGATCAGGGAATTCGCCCAGCGGTGGCTGGGCAAAAACCTGGTGACCTACCAGACCGATGAGAAGGGTCAGCCGGTGAACAAGATCCTGGTGGAGTCCTGCGTCGATATCGCCGAGGAATTGTACCTGGGTGCCGTCGTGGATCGCTCCAGTTGCAGGATCGTATTCATGGCCTCCACCGAGGGTGGTGTGGAAATTGAAAAAGTGGCCGAGGAAACGCCGGAGAAAATCCTCCGCGCCAGCATTGACCCGCTGACTGGCCCGCAGCCCTTCCAGGGCCGCGAGCTGGCCTTCAAGCTGGGTCTTGCGGGTGACCAGGTCAAGCAGTTTGTGAAGATTTTTATGGGCCTGGCGCAGATGTTCCAGGACAAGGACCTGGCCCTGATCGAAGTTAACCCGCTGGTGGTTACGGAAACGGGCAATATCCACTGCCTGGACGCCAAGATCGGCGTTGACAGCAATGCCCTGTACCGTCAGAGCGCGGTGCGGGCGATGCACGACCCCAGCCAGGATGACGAGCGCGAAGCGCATGCCGCCCAGTGGGAACTCAATTACGTGGCCCTCGATGGCAGCATCGGCTGTATGGTCAACGGCGCAGGCCTGGCCATGGGTACCATGGACATTGTGGCCCTGCACGGCGGTTTTCCCGCCAATTTCCTGGATGTCGGTGGTGGCGCTACCAAGGAGCGGGTCACCGAGGCCTTCAAGATCATCCTCTCGGACGATAATGTGAAAGCGGTACTGGTCAACATATTCGGCGGCATCGTCCGCTGTGACCTGATCGCCGAGGGTATTATCGGCGCCGTTGCAGAAGTGGGCGTCGCGGTTCCTGTGGTCGTGCGGCTGGAAGGCAACAATGCCGAATTGGGTCGCCAATTGATGGCAGACAGCGGTTTGAACATCATTGCCGCAGAGAGTCTGACCGATGCGGCGCAGCAGGCAGTAAAAGCTGCGGAGGGTGCGCAATGAGTATTCTGATTAACAAAAACACCAAGGTGCTGTGCCAGGGTTTTACCGGTTCCCAGGGAACCTTCCACTCCGAACAGGCTATTGAGTACGGTACCCAGATGGTCGGTGGCGTGACCCCTGGCAAGGGTGGCCAGGAGCACCTGGGCCTGCCGGTATTCAATACCGTGGCAGAGGCTGTTGCTGTCACCGGCGCGGATGCCTCTGTAATCTACGTGCCGGCTCAGTTCTGCAAGGATTCGATTCTGGAAGCGGCCGCCGGTGGTGTGCAGCTCATCGTTTGTATTACCGAAGGCATACCCACCCTGGATATGCTGGAAGCCAAGGTCAAGTGTGATGAACTGGGAGTGCGCCTGATCGGGCCCAACTGCCCGGGGGTTATCACACCCGGCGAGTGCAAGATCGGGATTATGCCCGGCAGTATTCACCTGCCCGGCAAGGTCGGCATTGTGTCCCGTTCTGGTACTTTGACCTACGAAGCGGTCAAGCAGACCACTGATCCCGGCTACGGGCAGTCCACCTGTGTGGGCATAGGCGGTGATCCCATCCCCGGTTCAAATTTCATCGACATACTCGAGTTGTTTGAGGCGGATCCCGCCACCGAAGCTATTGTCATGATCGGTGAAATCGGTGGCACTGCGGAAGAGGAGGCGGCTGCCTACATCAAGGCCAAGGTCTCCAAGCCGGTGGTGTCTTACATTGCCGGTGTGACGGCACCCAAGGGTAAGCGCATGGGCCACGCCGGCGCCATTATCTCCGGTGGCAAGGGTACGGCGGATGAGAAGTTTGCCGCCCTCGAGGACGCGGGAGTAAAAACAGTCCGCTCCCTGGCGCAGATCGGCACCGGTCTGGCCGAGATTACCGGCTGGTAACTAAAGTCATTTCTATCTTGTAGTAGAAAAACTATATATATCAAATAGATACGGTAGATATCTGATTTTGAGTCGAGACTTTTTTGACCCGGCAATGAGTTTTGTGAGCGAGCTACAAAGCCGCCGCCTGCGGTTCATCGAAGGACTGTTGCAGGCACTGGGCGTAAAAAAACCGGGTCGTCCATCAGCCTTGAAATGCGCGTCGCTGTCCCCATATCGTGGCTAACACAACTGTACACTCACCCACGTTTGACAGGAAAATAATATCCCATGACCGCTGATGCGAACAAGGAAACCCTGGGTTTCCAGACCGAAGCCAAGCAACTGCTGCACCTGATGATCCACTCCCTTTACAGCAACCAGGAAATCTTCCTGCGCGAGTTGATATCCAACGCCTCCGACGCCATCGATAAACTGCGTTTTGAGGCGCTTTCAAATGAGTCCCTGCTGGAAAGTGATCCCGATTTGTCGATTCGGGTGGAAGTGGACAAGGAGGCCAACACTGTCAGCATCAGTGATAACGGTAGCGGGATGTCCCGGGAAGAGGTGATCGAAAACCTGGGAACCATCGCCAAGTCCGGCACCGCCCAGTTTCTGGAGTCGCTGACCGGAGATCAACAGAAAGACTCCCAGCTGATTGGACAATTCGGGGTCGGCTTTTACTCGTCATTCATAGTGGCGGAACGGGTAGAGGTGTTGACCCGCCGCGCCGGCAGTGCCGTGGCTGAGGGTGTGCACTGGGAATCCGCCGGTGAAGCGGAGTTCTCCATAGAAAGTGCTGAGAAAGCGGGTCGTGGCACCACCGTCATCGTACACCTTAAAGCAGATTGCAGTGAATTCGCTGACGACTGGCGGGTACGCAGCGTCATCAAGAAGTATTCAGACCACATCTCGGTACCGGTGTTGATGGAAAAACCGGCGGCCCCGGTCGCTGCGGAAGAAGCGGGCGAGGAACCAGCGGTCAGCGAGCCCGAGTTCGAGGCGATTAACGAGGCCACCGCCCTCTGGACCCGCAGTCGCAGCGAGGTGTCGGATGAGGAATACACCGAATTCTACAAGCATGTATCCCACGATTTCGAGGAACCGCTGAGCTGGAGCCACAACAAGGTGGAGGGCAAACTGGAGTACAGCAGCTTACTGTACATCCCGCAACGCGCCCCCTTTGACCTCTGGAATCGCGACAGCACGCGCGGTGTCAAGTTGTATGTGCAGCGCACCTTCATCATGGACGATGCCGAACAGTTTTTACCCCTGTATCTGCGCTTCGTGAAAGGGGTGGTGGACTCCAACGACCTGTCGCTGAATGTGTCCCGGGAAATCCTGCAGCAAGACCCCGCCGTTGAGTCCATGCGTTCGTCACTGACCAAGCGGGTGTTGGATATGCTGGGCAAGTTGGCGAAGGCGGAAGCGGGCGACGACTATGCCACCTTCTGGAAGGAGTTCGGGCAGGTGCTCAAGGAAGGCCCGGCTGAGGATTTTGGCAACAAGGAGAAAATTGCCAAGCTGCTGCGCTTTGCCACCACCCATACCGACCTTGATACGCAGGACCAATCCCTGGAGGACTATTGCGGCCGCATGCAGGAAGGGCAGGAAAAAATCTTCTATGTGGTGGCAGAGAATTTCAACACTGCCAAGAGCAGCCCGCACCTGGAGGTGTTTCGCAAGAAGGGTATCGAAGTACTGTTCTTGTCGGACCGGGTAGACGACTGGCTGATGAACCACCTGATGGAATTTGACGGCAAGCATTTCCAGGACGTGGCCAGGGGCGAGCTGGATCTCGGCGAACTCTCGGAAGAGGACAAACAGGAACACGAGCAACTGGCCAAGGACAGCGAGTCCCTGGTAGAGCGGCTGAAAGCAGCTCTGGCGGAACAGGTTGAAGAGGTGCGCGCTACCTCTCGACTGACGGATTCCCCGGCCTGCCTGGTGGTTGGTGATCAGGATATGGGTGCCCAGATGCGCCGTATCATGGAGGCCGCGGGGCAGTCGATGCCGAAGCACAAGCCCATCCTCGAGGTGAATCCGCGCCACCCGCTGGTAGAAAAACTCGACCAGGAAGCCGATGAGGATCGATTCGCGGATCTCGCCGCCATCATCTTCGACCAGGCCAATCTCGCCGAAGGTGGACAACTGGAAGACCCGGCTGCCTACGTGGCGCGCCTCAACAAGCTGTTGTTGGAACTGAGCCACTGAGGTTTAGCTGCTACACTAGGCAGTTCAACCAACAGAGGCGCGACTATGCCTGATCGCCATAGGGTGGCGGTGTTGGGTGGCGGTAGTTTCGGTACCGTCATCGCCAATATCATTGCCGCCAACGAGCACGAGGTTGCGTTCGCCCTGCGCGGATCGAGCCGATGAGATTGTACATCCTGCGCCATGGTGAAGCCGCTACCCCGGCCAACGGCGGGGCGAGTGCGCTGACTGCGCTGGGACGAAGCCAGGCGAGCAAGGTGGCAAGCCTGTTGGCGGAAGACCAGTCGCCGCAGTTGATTTTGCACAGCCCGAAGTTGCGCGCGGTGCAGACCATGGAAGAGGTGCGCTCGGCAGTTCCCGGTGCCAGTTGTGAAGTGGCGCCCGCTCTGGCGCCGGAAAGTAGCCCGACCGCGGTTGAGGAGTTATTGGCGGCCCATGACCAGGGCAGTATCCTGCTGATCAGTCATTTGCCACTGGTGGCAGGGCTGGTGGCTTGGTTCTGCAGCGGTGACAGCAGGGATTTTCCCTTGCCGGGTTATTCCCCTGCGGGTTTGGTGGCGCTGGATATGGAGCCTGCGGCACGGGGTTGCGGGATTATCGCCTACACGGCCTTTGGCCCGGACTATGTGTGTCAAGAGTTTGCCAAAGGAAGATTATCATGAGCCGTGGTGTATGGGTTATGCCGCTGTTGCTGCTTTCAGCGCTGGCTGCGGCCGAACCCATCAGCTGGTTTCCCGAGCTGACGCCCCTGCCGCACAGTGTGGAATTCAGTATCAGTCCACCCGCTGCAGTGGATTACCAACTGGGCCTGGGGGCCCTGCAGAAAATCGGTGGTCGTTGGCGGCACAAGCACGAAGAGCGGGTCCAGGGAGAGCTGGCACGTTATACCTGGCAGATCAATGAGGACTACACCGCGACGGAGGGCCTGGCCTGGCTGCAACAGCAATTGTCAGCGGCGCAGGTGTTGTACCAGTGTGAGGGCCGCAGTTGCGGCAGCAGTGCGCAGTGGGCGAACCGGGTATTTCAGCAACGGGTGCTGTACGGCCACGATGAGCGCCAGCAGTATGTGGTGCTGAGATTAGAAAAAGAGGAGACCACCTACACGCTGGTTTTGTATGCGGCGGACCGCGCTAATCGCCGTCACTACGTGCACCTGGACGTGCTGCGTCACGACAGCGATTAACGCGGGAGGTTCAGCAAGGACAGGAATTCGTTGCGGGTTGGCTGATTGCTGCGGAAGGTCCCCAGCATGGCCGAGGTTTTCATCAGGGAATTCTGCTTTTCCACACCGCGCATCATCATGCACATATGTTGTGCCTCGATGATTACCCCACAGCCATCCGAATCGGTGACGTCCATTACCGTCTGCGCGATCTGGGTAGTCAGTTGCTCCTGGATCTGGAAGCGCCGGGCATACAGGTCGACAATGCGGGCCACCTTGGACAGGCCCAGGACCTTGCCACAGGGAAGATAGGCCACATGGCATTTGCCGATAAACGGCAACAGGTGGTGTTCGCAGAGTGAATACAACTCGATATCCTGCACCACCACCATCTCGCTGGCATCGGATGGGAACAGTGCGCCATTGACGACTTCGTCGACGGTCTGCTGGTAACCGCGGGTCAGAAACTGAAACGCCGTGGCGGCGCGCCCGGGTGTGTCCCGCAGTCCCGGGCGGTTCGGGTCTTCACCGCATTCAGCGATGATCTTGGCAAAAGCGTCTTCCACGGTGATCCTCGGTGCACAGCCTGGTGAAAGGGGGGGCGATGGTAACAATCGCTACCGGTTATGGCAATTAGCGCAGGCGGGGTACACTGAGCCCATGGATACCGTGGATGAACTGCAGCGACAACTGGACACGGTGGGGGATTGCCTGCGCTGGGCCCAAACCTGCTTTGAAGATGCCCGACTGTATTACGGCCATGGTACCGACAACGCCTGGGATGAGGCCCTGCACCTGGTGTTTGGGGGGCTCAAGCTGTCGCTGGAGTCTGATCCCTCGCTGCTGGATACACGCCTGATCCAGGCCGAGAAGACGGCGCTGATACGGCTGGTGCAGCGCCGCATCGAGGAGCGTATCCCGGTACCCTACCTGACCGGTCGGGTCTGGTTTGCGGGTCTGGAGTTCAAGATTGACCGGCGCGCCATCATACCGCGATCACCCATAGCTGAGTTGATTGAGCAGGAATTTTCGCCCTGGTACGCCGGCCAGCAACTGCAGCGGGTGCTGGACATGTGTTGTGGCAGCGGCTGTATTGGTTTGGCGGTCGCCGCCTGGTTGCCGGAGACCCGGGTGGACCTGGTGGACCTGGATGTTGAGGCACTGGATCTGGCCCGTGAAAACGCCGCGCTGCTGGGCTTGCAACAGCGTGTGGAGATATTGCAATCGGACTTTTTTCAGGCGTTGCGGGGCCGGCAATACGATCTGGTTATCAGCAACCCGCCCTATGTAGACCTGGATGACCTGCAGAGCATGCCGGCGGAATATGCCCACGAGCCGACGCCGGCCCTGGGCTCCGGTGGGGATGGCCTGGATGCCATTCGCTTGATCCTGTCCCAGGCAGCGCACTTTCTGGCGCCCGATGGCCTGCTGGTGGCGGAGGTGGGCAACAGCTGGCGCAGTCTGGAGCAAGCCTTCCCCCGCATGCCCTTCACCTGGATCGAACTGGAGCGCGGTGGACACGGTGTTTTTGTGCTTACTGCGCAAGAATTGGTCCAGGGCGGCGAAAGCCTGGCCTGAAACCATTATAATATCGGACTTTCAGCACGAGTTGCGGGACGTTCATGGCGGGTAGCAGTTTCGGAAGATTGTTCACGGTCACCAGTTTCGGGGAGAGTCACGGCCCGGCACTGGGCTGTGTGGTGGACGGTTGTCCACCCGGGCTGGAATTGTCGGAAGCGGATCTGCAGCCAGACCTGAACCGGCGCAAGCCCGGCACCTCCCGTTTCACCACCCAGCGTCGGGAGGACGACGCGGTACGCATCCTGTCCGGCGTATTTGAAGGGAAGACTACCGGCACTGCTATCGGTCTGATGATTGAGAACACCGATCAGCGTACCCGGGACTACTCCAATATCAAGGATACCTTTCGCCCGGCCCATGCGGATTACACTTACGACCAGAAATACGGTTTCCGCGATTACCGCGGTGGCGGCCGGGCCTCGGCGCGGGAGACCGCCATGCGGGTTGCGGCCGGCGGCATCGCCAAGAAGTATTTACGGCGCCAGGGCATCGAAATACGCGGCTACATGGCCCAGTTGGGTCCGATTAAAGCCCAGGCGCTGGATTGGGACTTCGTCGAAACCAATCCCTTTTTCTGCCCCGATCCCGGCAAGATCGAGGAACTGGAAACCTATATGGCGGCCCTCAACAAACAGGGCGATTCCATCGGTGCCCGCATCAACGTTGTTGCCAGCGGCGTCATGCCGGGCCTGGGTGAACCGATATTTGATCGTCTGGATGCGGACATTGCGGGCGCGATGATGAGCATTAACGCGGTCAAGGGCGTTGAAATCGGCGCGGGCTTTAGCTGCGTTGAACAGCGGGGCAGTGAGCACCGCGACCAGATCAGACCCGAGGGTTTTGTCGGCAACAACGCCGGGGGGATACTGGGTGGCATCTCCAGCGGCCAGGACATCACCGTCAGCCTGGCGCTTAAACCCACCTCCAGCATTCGTTTGCCGGGGGACAGTATCGATCGTACCGGGAAGGCGGTAGAGGTTGCGACCCATGGCCGTCACGACCCCTGCGTCGGCATCCGCGCTACGCCGATTGCGGAAGCCATGCTGGCGCTGGTGCTGATGGATCATTTCCTGCGCCATCGCGGCCAGAACGCTGATGTCCAGTGCCCCACCCCGGTGGTTCCAGCCTCGAGCGAGAATCCCGCCAGCTAACGGTGAGCGCCGTTCCCTGTGGGAATACAGTGCCCAATCAAGCTACTTGATGGCCAGCGCGGTCAGCGTTCTGGCACGGCTGTTGGCGTGGCGACATATCCGGGATGATGAATAGAAACAGACGTACGATACTGCTGGGGGTGCTGGCCACCGCCACCCTGGTGTGGTCCGCTATCTACTACTTTGGCGTGCCGGTGGCAGAGATGGCCTGGCTGCTGGCCTACAGTGTGCTGGGAGTACTGGGTATCGTATTGCTCGCTGCAGCGAGCGTGGCGCTGCGGCACGGGCTGCGGTTGCTGTGGCGGAAAATGTCCAAAGCGTCGCGGGAAAACCGGCGTTAGTGTACCTCGGCACTCATATTGACACATTCAGCGAGCCAGGAAGCGGCTGGCCACAAGTGATGCGGCACACTAGTCCACATCCAGCTGAACATCCACCGACATCTGGTTGGCAATTTCCTCCAGCTTTTCGTTTAGCTCGTCGAGATCGCTCCGCTCGGAGATTTGCGCTTCTACACTGGCACTGAACATGGCCTCGGCACTCATCGGTGCGCTGCTGACATCGCTGCGCATATCAACCACGTTAATGTGCTGCTGGGCCAGGGCGGCGGATATTTCCCGCACTATGCCCGGACGATCCGGCCCGATAATGGTCAGGCGAATGGTGCGGCCCGGGTGCTCATCGCCGCTCAGGGATTCCAGCGCAGTGACCTTGACGCTCAAACCCCTTGGCGCCAGGGCCTTGAGTGCGGCGCGCAGATCCTCACCGCGGTCGCTGGGCAGTGACACTGACACCAGCCCGGCGAACTTGCCGGCGAGCTGTTGTAAGCGACTTTCCCGCCAGTTGCCTCCCTGATCAGTAATCACGGCGGAAAGTTCTTCCACCAGTCCGGGCCGGTCGTCGCCGATAAAAGTGATGATAAAGGAGGTATCCACAGTAGATGCTCCACATTTGTCTCCGCAGGCCTTATATTAACCGCCAGGTTTGTTTACGCATAGAAAGACTGAGAGAGAGGACAACACCGTGAAGTGGATAACCCTGGTAATTACCCTGGTGCTCGCAACCCAGGCACAGGCCGCGCCGGATTGGAAGACCGCCCTGCAAGGGGAGCAGCGCAGTGCCGCCCACAAGCAACGGGACGAGTACCGACACCCGCGACAGACCCTGGAGTTTTTGGGATTGCGGGAAGACATGACCGTGGTGGAAATTTCGCCAGGCGGCGGCTGGTATACCGAAATACTGGCGCCCTTGCTCAAGGACAAAGGTACCCTGTACGCGGCGCACTACGCGCTCAACCCGCCGCACCCTTACTATCGCAATTCACTGGGTAAATTTCTGCAAAAACTGGCGGGGGAGGGCAAACTGTATGGCAGCGTCGTGGTCACCCAGTTGCAACCGCCGCTGGCCGTCGAAGCTGCTCCCGCCGGCAGCGCCGATATGGTGTTGACCTTCCGCAACGTCCATAACTGGGTCAAGGCGGGTACCGCCGGCGCCGTTCTGGAGGCCGCTTATGTGTCCCTGAAACCCGGCGGCGTGTTGGGTATTATTGAGCACCGGGCCAGGCCGGGAACTTCCCTGGCGGCGATGAAAGAGAGCGGTTATGTCACCGAAGCACTCACTATCGAGCTCGCCGAAGCAGCCGGTTTCAAGTTGAGCGGGCGCAGCGAACTCAATGCCAATCCCAACGACAGTACCGACCACCCCAAGGGTGTGTGGACGCTACCACCCAGCCTGCGCCTGGGGGAGGAAAAGCGCGACCACTACCTGGGCATCGGCGAGAGTGATCGAATGACCCTCAAGTTTGTGAAACCGCGCTAGCGGTGGGTAGCGGTGTGGTGCGGTTCGTGGAAGTTCCCTGTGAACGCCTGGCGGGGTCAACGCTGGATGCCTTGCTGGAGGAGTTCGCCAGTCGTGACGGAACTGACTACGGGCTGGTGGAGCGCAGTTTGCAGGAAAAAGTGACGAACTTGCGTGCCCGGTTGCAGGACCGGACACTGCTGCTGTTGTACGACGGGGCCAGTGAGCAATGGGATTTGCTACCCCGGGAGCAGGCTGCGGACCTGCTGACGTGAGTGAGATACCGGATCACCACCTGGACGCCCGCGGTCTCCTCTGCCCGGAACCGGTGATGTTGCTGCACAACAAGATTCGTGCGGCAGCGGTGGGCGAATTGCTGGAAGTTCTGGCGACCGACCCCTCCACCACCCGGGACATTCCCAAATTTTGCACTTTCCTGGGTCACGAATTACTCCTGCAGGAACACGACGACAAGGAATATCGCTTCCTGATTCGCAAACAGGCCTCGTGAGCCAGGGCCCTCATCACAAACTGGAAGACCTGTTCCAACAGTGCTTTTTTAGTGAGTACCGAACCCATTTGCGGGGTGCGGCCCCCGAGCCCCTGTACCAACCGGCAAGCTGGCCGCAGCACTGTCATACCATTCACTATCGAGAGGACTTCTTCGCCAGTGCGCTGCACGAGGTAGCGCACTGGTGTATCGCCGGTTCCCGACGGCGGCTGCTGACGGACTACGGCTATTGGTATCACCCGGACGGACGCGGCCGCGCGCAGCAGCGGCAATTCGAACAGGCTGAATGCAAACCGCAGGCGCTGGAGTGGCATTTTGCCCTGGCCTGTCAGTGGCCGTTTCGACTCAGCAGCGACAATCTGGCGGCGGGGGAAGGCGACAACTCCGGCTTCGCAGAGGCGGTGCGTAGCCGGGCTCAGCGTTATTGCAGCACTGGCCTACCGCCCCGGGCAGTCCGCTTTCGGGCGGCGCTGGCGGCCGGTTTCGCAGGCATCGCAGAACCCAGGCCCACCGACTTCCGCAGCGTCAGTGCCTGAGCCGTGACCCCGCACCCGCCCATTTACCTGATCGATGCCTCGATCTATATATTTCGCGCCTATTTTTCCCTGCCCGAGCGCTGGCACAGCCCGGAAGGCTACCCGCTCAATGCGGTCTATGGCTACACCAGCTTCCTGCTGGACCTGTTGCAGGAACTGGCCCACGCTGCGGCGATTGACTGTGCCGCCGCCTTTGATGAGAGCCTGGGCAGTTGTTATAGAAATCAGCTGCATGCCAGCTACAAGAGCAGTCGCGAGTTGCCTGACGAGGCACTGGCCTATCAACTGGAGGCCTGCAGGCGTGTCACCGAAATTCTGGAAATCCCCTGTTACTCCAGCAGCAAGTTCGAGGCGGATGACTATATCGCCAGCCTGAGTCGGCTGGCGCGTGGGCGAGCGCAACCCAGCTGCATTGTGACCCGGGACAAGGATCTGGGGCAGCTGCTGCTTACAGAGCACGACGTGCTGTGGGACTACGCGGCCGGCTCCCGCTTCAGTCGGCTTGAGTTTGAGGAAAAGTTCGGGGTAAAACCGGAACAGTTCGCCGACTACCTGGGGCTGGTAGGTGACGCCAGCGACGATATCCCCGGAGTGCCAGCCATTGGTGCCAAAACTGCCGCCCGCCTGCTGCAGGCTTATCCCAACCTGGAATCCCTGAGCTACAATTTTGACCAGCTGACCCAGCTGGGACTCCGCGGCGCCGCCCGAATCGCCAGCAATCTTGAGGCCCATTGGCAGCAGGCGCTGCTGTCCCGCAGCCTGGCCCAACTGGCTGACGGCATTCCCGGGCTGGAGCTGCCCGCCAGCTACCGCCTGCGGGCAACGGCACTGGAGGCGCTACTGGCCTATATGCAGGAGATCCAGATTACCGGAGGCCTGGTCGCCCGTTGTCAAAATATGCTACAGCGGCTGCCGGCAAACTGATGCGTATTGTCGCGGATGCCAATATGTGTGACGTCGCTGCCGTTTTCTCAAGCCTGGGCAGCGTAGAGGAACTCGACGGCAGGGCCATCGGCAACGCCGACCTGCGCGATGCGGAGATATTGCTGGTGCGCTCGGTTACCCGGGTGGATGCGGCGCTGCTGGATAATACCGCGGTGCGCTTCGTCGGTACTGCCACCAGCGGCTTTGACCATATTGACCGGCAGGCGCTGGAACGGCGCGGTATTCAGTTCGCTTACGCAGCGGGCTGCAATGCCAACTCGGTGCTTGAATACGTGATCAGTGCCATAGCGAGCTGTGACGACAAGTTGGAGCGACTCTGCGCGGGCGAGCGGGTGGGGATTATCGGTTACGGAGTCATAGGCAGGCGTCTGCAGCAGCGTCTGCACGCCCTTGGGATCGATTGTGTGGCCTACGACCCCTGGCTGGATCAGTCGGCAGATACAGTGCTGGTCGCGCTGGATGAAGTACTGGCCTGCGCTGTAATCAGCATTCATGCGCAGTTGACGGAGCGGCAGCCTTACCCCAGTGTGCACCTGCTGAACCGGGAGACGCTGTCGCGCATCCCGGGAGATAGTCTTGTCATCAGTGCCGGGCGGGGCGCCATCGTCGACAATCAGGCCCTGTTGCGGGTGCTGCGTGGGGACTCGTGCTTTAGCGCGGTGCTGGATGTATGGGAGCACGAACCGGAGGTGGAGCCTGAGTTACTGGCCCGGTGTCGATACACAACACCACATATCGCCGGTTACAGTCACACCGGGAAATTGCTTGCCACCCGCATGCTTTACCGCCAGGCCTGTACGGCGCTGGGGCTGGAGCCGGATGACACAGACCCCGACAGCGCCCCGGGCGCCGGGCTTGAAGCCGCGACTGGTCTTGAAGTCCCGGCTGGTCTTGCAGTCCCGACGGAGCTGGGCGGGGCGGCGTTGATTCGTTGGTTGCAGCAGCAGAGCTACGAGATCAGCGTCGATGATGCGCGAATGCGGGCCGAACTGGGGCAGGGTTTCGACCGGCTGCGCCGCCTGTATCCACTGCGCCGGGAACTTGCTGATTTTCCGCTGATAAATTTCCAGGCGCTGTCAGCACCGGCACAACAGGTCTGTGTTGCCATGGGCTGCCGGATACCCTAGTGTCCTGTCTGGTGTGTCGCACCAGACAGGACACTGCGCCATGTTGAACAACCTGGAGCGAGTGGGGCAGTTGGTGCGGGCAAACCTGGAGTGTGCCGACGGTGATGCCACCAGACTGCTGCATGGCCGCGGCCGAACTGTGCCCGGCTGGGAGCAGGTGGCCATCGACTACTTTCATCCGCTGGTGCTGGTGACCTTGTTTGCAGCCCAGCAGGCTGGCTGGCTGAATCGATTGATTGCGGCATTGTGGGATTGGGCCGCGGCTAGTGGCGTCGAGTGCATTGCCGTGCAATCGCGGTTTGCGAGTGATACCCCCTTGCAGGTTTTGCGGGGTGAGCTACCGCGCAAACCGCTGGCCGTAGAGGCGGGGCTGCAGTACGGCCTGCAACTGGGTGGGCGCCGGAACATCGGTTTTTTCCTGGATATGGCGCAGGCCCGCCGCTGGCTGGCAGGCGTAGCCGCCGGCAAGCGGGTACTGAACTTGTTTGCCTACACCTGTGCTTTTTCTGTGGTCGCGAGAGCGGCGGGTGCCGTGCAGGTGGTGAACCTGGATATGTCCTCAGCGGCACTGCGCATGGGACAGCAAAATCACCAGCGCAACGGCATTAACAGCGGGGTCAGTTATCTCAGCCACAAGCTGTTCCGGAGTTGGTCGAAACTGCGTCGCGCCGGTCCCTTCGATATTGTCATTGTCGATCCCCCCAGTCGCCAGCCGGGCAGCTTCGTAGCGGCAACCGACTACCGCAGGGTGGTCGCCAAATTGCCGGAGCTGTGCGCGCCCGATGCCGAGATACTGCTATGCCTGAATTCACCACACCTGGAGACCGCCTTCCTGCGGGAACTGGCTGCGGACAATGCGCCGCAGCTGCAGTTCGTTGAACGCCTGCCCAATCCGCCGCAGTTCGCTGACACCCATCCAGAGCGGAGTTTGAAGGTGTTCAGGTTTCGCTACTGCGATAGCAGGTAGTGCATCACCTGTCGCATCATGATAGAAGAGCGCGACTTCAGGGCCGTGCGAATCTGCATGATATTGGTCATGGAGTGTTCCATTACAGAAGGCGGCAGTGCAGCTTCTTCTTCGGGAATGCCCAGCTTGAGTTCAGAGCGCGTAGACAGTAACAGAAACCCGCGCTGGCTCAGCACGGCCTGGTCCAGGGCTTCCTCACGGACGGTTTCGTAAAACTGGATATAACCCTGTTCCGCCAGCCACACCATGGCGCTGAAGCAGCCCCGGTAGCGCTCGGTGTGCAGGCCGTACTCGTCGGGGTTGTCCGGTCCACACACATCCTCCACGTAAAGAATGGTCTTACGCGGGAAGCTGGAGTAGAGGTAGAGCATGATCAACGCAACGTCGCGATAAAAATCATCTATGTGCAGGTCGGCCATCGGTCACTTGAGTGAAATGAACACGCGGCTAGTGTACGCTAAGGCCTTTTCCTGATCTATAATCGGAGGCACCAGGGATGTCGGACCAGCCGGAAGACAACGAGCAGTGGCGCGCGCAACTGACCCCCAAGGAATACGCCATTTGTCGGGAGAAGGGCACTGAGCCCGCCTTCAGTGGCGAGTACTGGAACACCAAAGATGCCGGTGTCTACAACTGCAAGTGCTGTGGTAAGGCACTGTTCCTGTCCGACAGCAAATACGATTCCGGTTGTGGCTGGCCGAGCTTTTTCCGGCCCGCGGACGCTGCAGTTATTCGCGAGGACCGGGATACCACCCATGGCATGCTCCGAGTCGAGGTGATGTGCGATGGCTGTGGCGCTCACCTGGGCCATGTGTTCGAGGATGGGCCGCAACCCACTGGCGTGCGCTACTGCATCAACTCAGCCTCGATCAAACTGGAGAAGGGCAACGGCTAGCAGCGCCGGCGCGCCCGGCCGCCCGCTGATACCGGCAACCGCGGGGTCAGCTCCTGGATTGATCCGCTGGCAGTTGCGGATACCGATTTTGAAATAGGGGACGTCCCCCGGTTTTCGTTAATAGCCGTGCAGAATGTTGTGAATCCAGAGAGAGAGGAGTAGTTATGATAGTTGTAAATGTGAAAGCAGAAATTGATCCGGCCAACTTGGATGCCATGCAAGCAGGCATTGCCAATATGGAAACCGCCAGCCGCGCGGAAGACGGTTGCCAGGATTACACCTTCAGCGTCGAGCTGAATAATTCAGCGATGCTGCGTATAACCGAGAAGTGGGACAACATGGATGCCCTGCTGGCGCACTTCCAGGCGCCGCACATGGCGGACTTCAAGCAGTTGATGGGCACCTATCCGCCGAAAAGCATGGATGTTTATTTTTATGAGGCGAAGGAGTTTACTCCTCCGGGGATGTGATGAGGCGAAGCCGGAAATATCCATGCCGAGTCCGGAAGTGCAGGACCTGGTGAGTGGGGATTATCTGGTACGCTACACCGTATTAGATGATGCCGTTATTATCTTGCGTATCTGGCATGGCAAAGAAAATCGGTAGGTCGCCTATCACCGCAGTGCCGGCACCGGATCGCGTATGTAGACCGGGATAGTCAGTGTATCCCTCGCCATATCCACGATCGGAACAGGCGCGTAGTCTTCTCCCAGGGCCCAGCGCGCATAGCGGTCGTTGAGTTTTCGATACTTCAGGGTGGCGGTAACCACCAGCGGTGTTTTGACCCAATCGGGAATGACAAACCGATACTGCAGCAAATCGGATTTCCCGGCGGGGATGACGCGCTTTTCCGCTTCGCCGACGCGATTGAATAAATCGTGTTTCCACACTAACTGGCCCTGGCGATCCACGGGCCGCGAGCGATAGAAGTAGGCCGCGGGATCGACCGCCAGTTCGGCGTACTCGTCACCGCTGAGCGCGCCGCTGACGAATACCAGTTCGCCGGCGGCGTCGGTGACCGTTAGCGCTGCCCATGCCTCGTTGATGTCCAGCGTGCCGCCGGGAAAGTTGTGACCTACGGCTCGGTTGCTCACAATGATGTTGAGTTCAGCGGTTTCGCCCAGGTAGTAAAAGTAGGGGGCCTCGGTGCGGGTGCGGATGCTCTCATCGAGGGCTTGAAACGTCTGCGTGGCGTCTTTGCGATTGGGGGCTTCGATCGAAATCGACAGTTTGTTGCCGCGCAAAAATTCGCGGGTGCGGTCTACTTGTTCCGTATGCCCAAAATGGCGGGCAACCAGGGTGTTGGCGGCTGGAAAATAATGACCTGCAACCAATCCCTCTGCGCTTGCCGACGGATCATCAGCCAACTCCGGCGCCATATGGCAGCCCTGGCACGTCACTGTTGCCTGCCGGCCAAACTCCTCGCGGTTGTGGCCGGAGAAGGGACTATCGTGCCAGGCGCGGTATTCGTCCTGCATTTTTACCCAGCCCCACCGGTTCATGTCCTTATCCATAAATTGGGCGTGACAGCTGGCACACAGTTCAGGGCTGGCCAGCGGTGGGCGCGCCATCTCCCGGCGGTGCAGCTTGGGATTGAGTCGCAGTAACCAGTGACGCAGTTGGGTTGCTATGGGGTTGCGGGTCTCTTCAAACAAGTAGGTCGACGGCGAGCCGTAGCGGAAACTCGCGACGCCCCGGGTATGCATGATGCGGTCGATGGTGTGGCAGGACAAGCAACCCACGCCGTCGCGATTGGCGGCGGTGCCCTCTATACCGCCGTGCTGCCCGCCAGCGGAAAGCTGGCCGGTGAGCAGTGCGGTAGGTGCGTGGCAGCCCTCGCAATAGCGGGTGGCCTCAATTCCCTGCTTGTCACTGAGCAGATTGATATTGGTGACATAAGTGGGATCATCCGCGGCGTGCCGGTGGACTGATTGTTGCCACTGTCGGGCGATGTCCGGGTGGCAACCCGCGCAGTCCTCACCGCGCGCAATTTCCCGTTCTTCGATAAATCCGCCATGGTAGGTTTCGGTCTGACTGGGACGAAACGGATGCTCACCGTAGGGCAGCGTGTAGTTCTCGACCACCGGTGTTGTTTGATAGGGTGTGCGCGCGGCTTCGTAGGCCATGCCCGCCGCGAAGACGAGCAAGGCTGGCATGAAAAGCCAGAGGGCTGCGTGGCGGAGACTGAGATCTTTACTGCTCGGCCAGGGATTCTCCTGTCGTTGGCGGCGTTTGATGTCGTAGGACAGCGCATGCCCGATGAGATGCAGCAGGCCCGCCGCCAGCGACAGGGAGATGCAAGCAATGTGCAGGTTCAGCAACCAGCGCGTGTTTTCAGTTTGTCCGTACAGGGTCAGATACAGGCCGGTGCCGATGCCCGCCAACAACAGCGTAGCGGCCAACAAACCGCTGAACAGCGTGCCGGCCCGGCGCACGCCCAGGGTGCGGCGAAAATGGCTCCACAAATAGAGCACCAGCAGAACCGAGAGCAGGACCCCGCTGACGGCATGCAGCAGTACCGCGAATTGCAGTGCGTAGCGCCCGAGTCCAAAAAGCCAGGTGATATAGCCCGAAAACGCGCTGCACAACAGCAGTGCGACAGTCCAGCGAAGTTGCCAACGCTCCGTGTCCAGTAGCGAGCGCTTTACGTTCACCGGGTCTTTTCCATTTCCGGCAGCAGTGCGATGACCCTTTGCGCATCTTGCTGGCCCAGTTTATAGGCCAGAGCCAGGCGCGCGGGTTTGGGATAGTTTGGCGATACCAACAGGCGCCACAGGCTTTGATCATAGCGCGGGTCACTGATGAGGGGATCGCTGTGGCCAATGACTGTAGTGATGACCTCTGTGTTCTGGTGATGCAGATTCTTGAGTAACACGCGTTTGCCACGGGCCGTGCTGATGGCGGCCACGGTATCCAGGAAGGCGTTCCAGACCTGCACATCCTCCAGCGCCTCCAGTTCCGACAACAGTGCACGCTCGCTGGTTGCTGAAGGCGAGCCATATTGTTGCAAAAGCCGGGACAGCAGGGATTGCTGGGTCGCTGTGAGTACTGATGTCGGTGTCGCGAGCGCTTTAAACCGACATTGTCTCTGACCCTGGTCCGGTGACTGTGTCTGATACCGAACCTGGGCCAGTGTGTTAGCTGTCAGTTGCGCCA
>JAPUKZ010000317.1 GCA_027295405.1 Gammaproteobacteria bacterium | reverse complement strand
AAAGCCCCGAATGTTTATGTAGTGGCCGCCGGGGGCGTGCACTGGATAGCCGCGTATTTGCGTTACGTGGGAAAAATGGCGATTCCACAGTTGCAAATGCCCCGTACCAGTGGCAGCGGTCTTATTGAGGGTCTGATTCCCGTGACCAGCGACGATATAATTCTGCTATTGGCATACCATCCCTATGCCCGGCATGGTATCGAGGCAGCTGAATTTGCGCTCGCTCGCGGCGCCAGGTTGATTTATCTCACTGACAGCAAGGCGGCGCCCCTGGCCTCCGAAGCCGAGGTATTGATTTTACAGAAAACCGCAAGCCCGCAATTTTTTCCTTCCATGATCTCAGTGATGGCGGCAATAGAAACCCTGATTTCGGTGATAGTCGCCCACAGCGGTGACAATGCGATTCGCAGTATTGCCGACTATTCTGAAATTCGTGATAAAAGTGACTTTTACATAAGTTGAAAAAATCTGAATGAGGTTACGTGAGCGTGAAGGCGAGGTGCCAGGATTGATCAAGGCATCAGTAGGAATTAGGTGAGCCCGCCGGGATGGTAAATTCATTATCAATAATCGATCAACTGGCGAGTTTTGTATGCGAACTGGATCTCGATCATGTACCTCAAGCTGTTGTCGACGAAGCCAAACGCTGTGTACTTGATACGGTTGGTGTGATTGTTGCCGGCCAGAAAAGCCAGTTGGGAAGTGCGGCAATGGAACACTCGAAGCAAGTCTACCGGGAAGGCAATTCCCACCTGTTGGGAACAGGTCTCACTTTACATCCCATTGGCGCAGCCCGGGTAAACGCTACCTCGGGGCATGCCTACGATTTCGACGATACCAGCTATACCGGCATCATGCATGGTTCGGTGGTAGTCCTGCCGGCTGCGCTTGCCATGGCGGAACACAGGGGTGTCGGCGGTAAGTGTCTACTGGAGGCGTTTATTGCTGGTGTTGAAGTTGAATACGCAATCGCCGAGTGGTGCACTACGCACCTGTATTATAAGGGCTGGTGGACCAGCGCTGTTTACGGACCCCTGGGAGCGGCTGCGGCTGCGGCCAGGACGCTTGGCCTGGACAGGCATGCAACGGCGAATGCATTGTCGATCGCGGTTAGCCATTCAAGCGGGATGAAAGCATCGTTTGGAAGTGATGCGAAACCCCTTGGAATGGGTCTGGCAGCTAGTATCGGAACCGAAAGCGCATTGCTCGCGGCCGCGGGATTAACCGGTCCTAACCAGGTGTTTGAAGGCAAGAATGGATTCTTATCGCTTTTTAACGACGATCAACACTCAACCGATACTGGTTTGCAGCTCAGCGATAAATGGCGTTTGACCGATCCCGGCATTTTATTCAAATCGTTCCCGGTTTGCTCTGCAGCCCAGGCCGGCGCCGAGCTCGCGGCAAAGCTGCTCAAATGCCATCAAATAAAGCCGTCAGACGTTGTGAAAGTGGTCTGTGAAGTTCCGCCTCTGGTGAATATCAGTCTTATTTACCACGATCCGAAATCGATTCGGCAAGCCCAGTTTTCCATGCCATTTGCGGTTGGCTGCATCCTCGCCTATGGCGACATAAAACTGGAATATTTCAACGAAGATGTATTAACCCGAGCAGAATTGCAGCAACAGATGCAAAAAGTGTCCATGTACGTTCCTGATTATCTGAAAAATGATGCCACTGTTCCTTTAAGATGCCCCGAAGGAGCCGGTATAACAATTACTACGCGATCACAGGAACAGTTTGATGACTTTCTTGATCGTCCTATCGGAATGCCGGGTAATCCGGTTACCGACGAGGTTCTGGAAGACAAATTCCGTTACTGTTGCCGCCATGGCGGAGTCCCCGCGAAACGCGCACGGCGGGTCGCCCAAAGGATTTGGGGCCTTGAAACTATCGATGACCTGAACGGCTTACTCGACTGAGCTTTTTATTGCGAAGACAGGCCGGCAGGTAGATGGCTAATGGTGACATAGCCTGATTTCCTGGGCAGGGTAGCATGCGGCAGAAGTACGCCCATCACCACTGGTGCCGCCATTTCGAGTTCCCGGAATAGAGCTGCCGCTATCACAGACGGCCTAAGCGGTTTGTCGGCCAGGGCGTCATCACGGCCCTCTACTGTCGCCGTGATCATTCGTTCGAGGGCAGCGGTCAAGATTGCTGTGTCATTGGTGACCGGAATACGGACCCTGCCGGTGGCCGACATGCCAGCAGGCGCTAGCGGCCAATTCGGCGGCCAGCCCGTTGGTGTAATCCAACTAACGCTAATTCGACCAACGGCGCTGCCATCGGGCATTCGCGCGTGCTGTCCGTTGACCTTGTTGCCAACGTCAATCTCGGCCAACCAATGGCCATCCTGCTTTCGCAGGCGGCCCCCGGTCACTTTCAACTCGATCAGAACGGCTTCACCATCCACTTCGACGCGGTCGATATAGCCGCCGTCGATGCGACCCTGTCTGAGGAACAACCGACCACTGACGGATGTGCTGGTCGATCCGAGTTGATCCTTTTCATCGCTGGTCGATCCACAGAAAAATAGCACACGGTAGGCCCAGCCTGCCATATCCCGGCCCTTGATTCGACAATTTGCAACCAACTCGAGCACCGGTGGTAGTGCAATAGAGTGTTCGTATAAGTGCTGGTCTAGGCGCTGAATTTGAGCCATTGAAAAAAACCCGGCGATACCGTCTATGATTTTGTCCGCCAGGCCAGGTGTCCCCGGCGTCCAGGTTTCACGCGGCAAGCGCAGATTCAACGGGTCTACCCCGGCGCTGACGATCGGTGCTGCAGGATCAGGGAAGCGGTTCGGGATTAGTGGTTCGGGTAGTTTCAAACCGACCGGCCAAAGTCCTGGCCAGTCAGTCTCAAGGCGCCGCTTGAGGCCGTCCGTATAGGCAGTCGAATGATGGTCGAATTGGCCGAGCGTGTTGAGGCGACTCTGCAGCGCCAGGATCAGTAGCCGTGCCCGGCAATGCGCCGCCTCAGTGCTATTGTCCCGGCTATTGCCGCATAGTTCCCGCCAGACCCGTTGAATCACGGAGAAGCGGTTGGCACGCTCGATCGAGGCTGAGATTGCAAGGGGAACTGCTAACGGCACGCGGATGGGTATGCCGTATAAATTACTGTCCGCCTGCAACTGGCGGGCCGTGGCGATACCGAGCGCCACCTCTTTGTTGGCGTTGGTCTCATCCCACGCTGGCTGCGACCAAATCAGTGCGCCGTTCTGGTGGCAGGCAAGGCAGACCTGGCGTTTCGGGTAAGAAACGCGCGCTTTGCTGTCGGCAGCGTAATCGCTGACGATCTGGAACTCGAAGCGGCCGGCGGATTCGTTGTAACTGATCACCTCGAGCACGGCAGATTTCTCCTGGTAGCCCAGAAAAAGCCGGTCGCGCAGTTGCAGGCCTGACCGTCCATTGTTCGCCGGAACTGTACCGACGACTGCGACGATAGCACGCGGGTATTCGAAATAATGCGGTTTGGCGGCATCGCGTTGCAGCGATCTCCCCATCGGAATTAGTACTTTAGCGATACTGCCGTCTGCCTCGCCGTTGGCGGAGTCCAGGTAGCCTGCGATGTTCCTGGTTAGATCCTCAAATGGGAAGGGGATCTGGTAGCGGCTGCGGCCATCGACGACTTTCAAAAATAACCGGTCAAACAAAGAGGCACCGGTGGGTGGCAGGTCCGGCGCCACACTGGACGCAGCTGAAACTGGCAGTGATACGCTGGCCCAGGTAAGCGCGATTACTATCGCTGTGACAGTGGACCAAGCCAGGGTTATAGGCCATGTGTTCAACCACATGAACAGGGTATAGGCGTGAGCACCGGGCCGATACATGATAGCGTTTCTCTCAGGCTTCTCCTTCCACATTGTACCCGAAAGGAGCCGCATTCAGGCAGATCAGTCCCCACACGCTTCGTGCCCAGGTGACAGGTGTGAGTATTTCGAAGCGCATCTCAGTTGTTCGGTGAATAAGAACTCCCACATGATGAATACCCGTTTGCACGAAGCTATCGACTGGCATCGAGGAAGCCCTGAAATCGATCGGAGCCAGACGAGCCATCACCTCTTCGGCGGCGGCTCCTTCAACGATAATCCACGTGCGCGAGTGACTCAGATCCAACGCCGCCAGCGCGTCGCTATCGGTCATACTAACCGGAAGCCCAGGTTCTGACTGCCCCGTGATCAAAACCCGGTCCGGTGCCGTTCGATAAAGGGTCATGCTATCGATACGGCGGCAATTGCGGTAGTCCCCTGCATCGTTGAACCCTAGCTCCTTCAACCCCGGCAATACGGCAGCCTCAAAATCGTCCCAGCCTGCTATTTGCACCAGCGTTCCCACAGGCCTATCGGACAAGGCCACCCCCGGACCAGTATCAAAAGAAGCACCAAAACTACCCGGTTGGCGAATACTGTCGAGAGGAGAATGTATCTCAGGCATTCTGGCGTTCTCCCTCAGGATCAAAGAAATGTTGCGAAACGACTTTGGCAGTCAGATTCTGATCATCGAGATAGTTCACCAGTTGAACATCCTCACCCATACGCGATTTTCCATTTCGCAGCAGGGCCAGGGCGATGTATTTGCCAAGCGCCGGAGAATAGGTGGTGGAAGAAACCCAGCCGTCACCATGTCCCTTGCCTGCATCGCCAGCCGGGAAAATAAGCGATCCGGGCATCGCAGCCTCATCGCCAGTTATCTGTAAGCCGACCAGGGTGGGGCGCGCCGCTTCTGCCAGCACGGGGCGGCCTTTAAGAACCGACCCGACGAAGGGTTTTTTGGTCGATGCGAAACCTTCAAGTCCGAGGTCTTTCAGCGTGGTTCGTCCTTCGATCTCGGGGCCTGCTACATGTCCCTTTTCGATGCGCAGCGCGCCCATCGCCTCGGTACCGTAAGGTTGCAGATTGAAAGGCTCACCTGCGCCAAGGAGCACTTCCCAGATGTGCCGGCCGTAGCCGGAGGGAATATAGACCTCGTAGGCCAGTTCGCCGGAGTAACTCATGCGGTGAACGCGTACATCGGTAGCGTCAATCACGGCCTGTACGAAGTGGTTGTTCGGCATCGCCTGGCTGCTGAGATCGGCGCCGGAGACAACTGATTGCAACAGTTCCCGTGATTTAGGACCGGCGACCACGATCGCAGCCCATTGATCGGTCACCGTGCTGACCTGTACACGCAGCTCCTTCCACGCGGTCTGTAACAGGTGCTCCGCGAAGGCCAGCACTCTGGCGGCGTTGGCAGTGGTTGTGGTCATGAAATAATTGTTTTCGGCCAGCCGCGCCGTCGCTCCGTCATCCATCACGAAGCCATCCTCGCGCAGCATGACGCCGTAACGCAGGCGTCCGATTTGCAGGGTTTTCCAGCCATTCACATAGATTCGGTTGAGAAACTCGGCTGCATCGGGGCCCTGAACCGCAATTTTCCCGAGCGTCGAGACATCGATGATACCGACATGCTCCCGCACGTGGGCGGCCTCACGGATATAAGCGTCACTCAGACTGTCCTCACCCCGCGGGTAATACCAGGGGCGCATCCAGGCCCCGGCTTCGGTCATCAGCGCGATTTCGCAGTAACAGTCGTGGATCGGGGAATAGCGTGTTGCCGCAAAGTGATGACCGTGCCCATGACCTACCAGTGCGCCGATGGCGACCGGTGTGTAGGGCGGCCTGAAGGTAGTGGTTCCGGTTTCCGGGATGGTTTTCCCGCTCAGCTCAGCCATGCGGGCGAGTGCAATAAGGTTCGATGTTTTGCCCTGATCCGGGGCCATGCCTGTGGTGGTGTAGCGCTTCAGGTGTTCGACCGAGACGTAGCCTTCACGATGGGCCTGATCGATATCCGATAGTTTCACATCGTGCTGGATGTCGACAAAGGCTTTGCCGATCATCTTGCCGTTGGCATCCCTGATCGCCCAG
>JAPUKZ010000316.1 GCA_027295405.1 Gammaproteobacteria bacterium | reverse complement strand
ACCAGGAGAACGATGGAGATGCGAATCAACTCTTGAATGGCTGTACGCCTGTGATTCCTGATTACAGACTGGTAGCTCTCCAACCTCAACTGTTCGATTTTTTCATCACTTTGCGGCTTGAGATCGGGCTGGGATTGATTATTGCTCAATAACTCGGCTCGCCGGATGGGAAGTGCCCTGGCAACACCCATGGCGCCCGGTCCAATAAAAGCCTGGGGATAAGCGTGGGACGCGTTAAAGTGGGACTTCTTGAAGTTATCCAGGGACTGGTGGGCATCATAGGAGTATGTATCCAGGGTGATTTCGGGCGCCACTATCTTCAGAAAGCTGTGTATGCCCATGCCCGAGGTAATGGCCGCACATACTACCGACACAAAGCACACTGCTAACAGGTAAATTCTGTAACTTCTGTCCGTTGACACAATACCTTACCTCTACCGTAACGCTACATGTCAGACAGCCAATGCCAGGAAACAGTTCCAATTGGATTCTTGTATCTGATAGGGTGTCGAAGCGGACGCTAATTACAGGGGTGAAAAGATATGTCTCAATCGGGATTGGACAAGCTGACGGTCATCGGCGCAGGAGTACTCGGTGGCCAGATCGCCTGGCACAGTGCTTACATGGGAAAAACTGTTGTTGTTTATGATCTCTACGATGAGGGACTGGACCGCTGCCGTGAAGCTCAACAGCAATACGCCATCATCTATACGCAGGATCTCAATGCCAGCGCCGAGGACATTACAGCGACGCAGGAACGCCTGTCCTTCAGCTCCGATCTCGCCACGGCGGTGGTTGACGCCGACGTGGTCATTGAAGCAGCACCGGAGATCCCGGAGGTCAAAACTGCCCTGTATAAAGAACTGGCCCCGCTGCTGCCCGCTGAGACCATTGTCGCCACCAACTCTTCTACCCTGCTGCCCAGCCAGTTTGCCGGGGACAGTGGCCGACCCGACAAATTCTGCAGCCTGCATTTTGCCAATCTTATCTGGTCTATGAACCTGGCGGAGGTCATGGCCCATCCGACCACATCGCAAAGCACGATTCTGGCGATCACGCAGTTTGCCATCGAAATCGGGATGGTGCCGATTCCCCTGCAAAAAGAGCACAACGCCTACGTCATCAATACCTTGCTGGTGCCCCTGCTACAGGCTGCACAGACACTGGTTACCAACGGCATATCAACACCCGAGACTATCGATCGCACCTATATGATCATGAATCGCGGCTGTTCCATGGGCCCCTGCGGCATCATCGACGTGGTCGGCATGAAAACCTGTTATGACGTGCTCTCCTATTGGGGTGCCGAGAACAATGACGAACAGATGATGACGAATGCGGAGTACATCAAGCAGCATTTTATCGACCAGGGTCATATGGGACTACTCAGTGGCCAGGGTTACTACAGTTACCCGGAGCCGACCTACCAGAGCGCAGATTTCCTGGAGGTTCCAGACATTGGCAGAGCCGAAGAATTCGCCAGCCTGGTGAGTGCATAACGGGCTAATCCGGTTTGCTGCGGCGTGCGGAGATATTTCCCGTGTTCAGGCCCAGCCAGTGCAGGCGGCCATGATAGCGGGCGTGCTCTATCTTCAGGCAACGGTCCATCACCACGTCCATACCCCCCTGGGCGGCAATGTTTGCCCCCTCCTCGCTGATCACCCCAAACTGCAACCACAGGCACTTCGCGCCGATAGCCAGTGATTCACCGGCGATGTCGGGAACAAGCTTGGGCTGGCGAAATACATCCACCATCTCTACCCCCCCTGGAATATCCGCCAATGTCGGATAGCAGGGAAGCCCCAGGATTTCCTTTTCCGCCGGGTTGACGGGCACAACCTCATAGCCGTGATAGCGCATATAACGAGCGACGAAGTTACTGGCACGCAACTCTTTGCTGGAGAGACCGACGATGGCGATGCGGCTGAGTTTCAGTGCGCCGCGAATAATGTCCGGGTCCTGCCACTGATTGTCACTCATGGCGCCGCCTCCAGTGCACTAAAGCCCTGTTCAAGGTCCCAGACAAGATCACCTGCATCCTCAATGCCCACCGACAGGCGGATGGTGCCGGAACCAATACCCGCCGCCGTCAACTCCTGGTCATTCAACTGGCGATGGGTGGTGGAGGCCGGGTGTATGACCAGGCTCTTGGCATCACCCACATTGGCCAGGTGTGAAAACAGGGACAAGGCTTCAATAAAGCGGCGACCCGCTTCCCGACCACCGGGCAGATCGAAGCAAAACACGGCACTACAACCCAGCGGCAGGTACTTCTCGACGAGGCTGCGGTAGCGGCTGTCGGGCAGGCCGGGGTAGGTCACCCTGGCTACCATTGGATGAGATTGAAGAAATTCCGCCACCGTCTGCGCGTTGGCCACGTGGGCCCGCATCCGCAGGGGCAGCGTCTCAACACCCTGGGCCAGCAGAAATGCATTGAAGGGACTGAGAGCGGCGCCCAGGTCGCGCAGGGTCTCGGCGCGCAATTTGGTGAGAAAACCATAGACGCCGAAGGTCTCGTGAAACGCCAGCCCATGGTAGGCCGGAGAGGGGTCGGCAACCACCGGGAAACGGCCGTTTGACCAGTTGAATTCGCCACTGTCTACCACCACGCCGCCGAGACTGGTGCCGTGTCCGCCGAGGAACTTGGTGGCGGAATAGACAACAAGATCAGCACCCCACTCCAGTGGCCGGCACAGATAAGGGGTGGCGAAGGTGTTATCCACCATCAACGGGCAGCCGTGCTCGTGGGCCAGTTGAGCGACGGCCTCGATATCGAGAATATTGCCGCCGGGGTTGCCAATGGTTTCCGCGAACAGAAGTTTGGTGTTGTCCCCGATGGCCCCGCGCCAGGCTTCCAAGTCATCCGGATCGACAAACTCCAGGCCCACCGAGAGCTTACCCAGCACATGTTTGAACTGGGTAACCGAACCACCGTACAAGGCCGAGGAGCACACCACGTGATCGCCGGGCCGCAGCAGCGTAAACAGCACCGCCGACTGGGCGGCAAGACCACTGGCGAAGGCGACCGCCCCCGCGCCGCCATCCAGGTTGGCGATGCGTTCCTCAAACGCGGCTACCGAGGGGTTCATAATGCGGGAATAGGTATTGCCGTACTCCTGCAGGTTAAAGTACGCCGCGGCGGCCTCGGTATCTTCGAAGACATAACTTGTTGTCTGGTAGATGGGGGTAGCCCGCGCGCCCGTGGTCGGCTCCGGCCGACTGCCCGCGTGTACGGTGCGGGTCTCAAAACCAAATTCTCGGTCGGCCATGATTTACTCCCTCTGAATATTCAACGCCACCAATGTTCAATCGAATTGGCATAGTATTGCAACAGTGACTGCTGCTCTGGATTAACCCGGTAACGATCATCCTGTTCGAGTAATATATTTCTCTCTTTCAACATGTCCAGGGAATTGGCCAATGTGCGTGGACGGGGTTTTTCTTCCACCTTCATGGCGGCACCCCGTGCAATCATTTCATCGATCAGTTTGTCGCATTTGCCGACGATTTCCAGTGAAGTCAGTGACTCACCAGCGGCGCGAATCATCACCACCGCGAGAATTGGAACCGGTATGATTGGCATGACATAGCGCAAGGAATCCATTAGCAAGTCTGC
>JAPUKZ010000315.1 GCA_027295405.1 Gammaproteobacteria bacterium | reverse complement strand
ATCCAATCGAGAGGACAAGAGCATGGCAGTTTTTGAATCCGGGATAGATGACCACTCCGACAGCTACCGCGACAATGCCGGGCTTATGGGCGCGGCGGTGGAGGAATTTCGCGGTATCGAACAGCGGGTACTGGAAAGAGCCGCGGCCAAGGCCCCCGCCTACGAGAAGCGCGGCTATATGCCGCCGCGGGAACGACTCAGCCAGTTGCTGGACCCGGGCGCGCCGTTTCTGGAGCTGTCGTCACTGTGCGGCTACATGCAGGACCAGGATAAGGACGGCAGCTTTGCCGGCGGCTCGGTAATTGCCGGCATCGGTACTATTGAAGGCACCCGCTGTGCGGTGATGATCGATGATTTCCTCACCAAGGGCGGCATTATCACCCGCCTGGGTGGTGACAAACGGATGCGGATGCAGAGCATCAGCATGCGCGAGAAAATGCCGTTGATCACCCTGGCCCAGAGCGGTGGCGGTAATTTAACCACGCTGGGCGAGACTTTCGGCCCCTCGGGAGTGATCTTCGCCAACCAGTGCCGTTTGTCTGCCGCTGGCATCCCCCAGATTACCGTGGTGCACGGCAGTGCCACCGCCGGTGGCGCCTACCAGCCCGGTTTGTCTGACTACATCGTCATGATCCGGCGCCAGTCCACTGTCTTCCTCGCTGGTCCTCCGCTGCTGAAGGCTGCTACTGGTGAAATCGCCACCGCTGAAGAAATCGGCGGCGCCGAGATGCATGCCGAAATCGCCGGCACCGCCGACTACCTCGCCGAGAGCGACGCCGATGGCATCCGCATCTGCCGCGATATCGTGAGAAAGCTCGGCTGGAATTCCGCGGAACCCCGCTCGATCGGGGCTAGCTACTCGGGACCACAGAACTCCGCGCGGACCAATTCCCCTGACCCCAGCTATTCGGAACCACGATATCCGAAAGAAGAACTGTTGGGCATAGTCCCAGCCGACCCTAAAACCCCCTACGACGTCCGCGAAATTATCGCCCGCATCGCCGACGCCTCGGATTTCCTCGACTTCAAACCCGACTACGATGCCGGCACTATCTGCGGCCACATGGAAATCAAGGGCATGCCCTGCGGTGTGATCGGCAACAACGCACCGATTACCGCCAGGGGTGCGGCCAAGGCCGGGCAGTTTATCCAGCTGTGTGAGCAGTCTGGAACCCCGATCCTGTTCCTGCACAACACCACCGGCTTTATTGTCGGCACCGAAGCCGAGCGTGCCGGCATCATCAAGCACGGCTCCAAGCTGATTCAGGCGGTGACCAACAGTACGATTCCCAAGATCAGCGTGGTCGTGGGCGGTTCCTACGGCGCCGGTAATTACGCCATGTGCGGTCGCGGTATGGGGCCGCGTTTCATGTTTGCCTGGCCGCGCAGTGTGGTCTCGGTGATGGGCCCACCGCAGGCGGGCCAGGTCATGCGTCAGGTGTGGGAAGCACAAATGAAGAAGACAGGGGAGGTCGACGAAGCCGCCTTGGACGTCGCCGAACGCGAGGTGGTGGTGGACATGGAGGCGAAATCCCACGCCCTGGCCAATACCGCGCGAGTATGGGACGACGCCCTGATTGACCCGCGGGATACCCGTGACGTGGTGGCATTTGTACTCAGTGTCTGCACCGAGGCCGATGCACGCGTCGTAAAGACCAACAGTTTTGGCATAGCGAGATTTTAAGATTTATTTATCTGCATCTCTCCCCAACTCTCTCCCCAACTACGAAGAACTACTGATCCGCGAGGATGAGGGGGTTCTGTACCTCACCATTAATCGCCCGGAGAAGCGCAACGCCATGAACGACGCCGTGGTGCGCGGCCTCATGGAAACCTTTACCGCAATCGAGAACAACCGCGATATTCGAGCGGTTGTTTTGCGGGGTGCCGATGGTCACTTCTGCTCCGGCGGTGATATTTCCGGCATGGGCCAGGGTGGCAGCAAGGCAGAGGCGGACCAGGCCGCCTGGGAATTCAACCGTGCATTCGGCCGGCTCGCCACCCAGGTCAATCGCGCACCGCAGGTGGTGATTGCCCTGCTGGAAGGCGCTGTGCTCGGTGGTGGGTTCGGCCTGGCTTGCATTTCTGATGTGGCGATTGCTGATCTCAATGCCAAATTCGGCATGCCGGAAACGGGCCTCGGCATTATTCCCGCGCAGATCGCACCTTTTGTGGTGATGCGTATCGGCCTGACCCAGGCCCGGCGTTTCGCCCTACTGGGTGAGCGTATCAATGGCGCGGCGGCGTTGGAACTGGGTCTGGTGCACTATCAGACCGAGGGTGAAGAGGCCATGCAGGCGCAGCTGGACGAGGTGCTGGCCAAAGTCCGGCGCTGTGCCCCCAATGCCAATGCAGTCACCAAACAATTGATGCTGGATGTGGGTAGCACCGATCTTGAAAGCTTGCTGGATAGGGCGGCAGACGATTTTTCCCAGGCGATCAACAGCGCCGAGGGTAAGGAGGGCACAACGGCATTTTTGGAAAAACGTTTACCCGACTGGGCGGCAGGCGACCCTGCGGCAGGCGACCCTGTGTCTTGAAGTGAGCGACTTGAAGAAAAAGTGAGGAGAGAGTTGTGAGTGACATCAGTCAACAAGAACTGGATGAGTTTCGCGCCGAGGTCTCGGCGTGGATGAAAGACAACAAGCCTGCTGATCCGGGTTTCCTGCTGCCCCAGACCTTCATGGAGGTGGGCAGTGAACAACAGCTGGAGTTCCTGCGCGAGTGGCAGAACAAAATGTGGAGCGCAGGTTATCTGGGCATGGCCTGGCCGAAAGAATATGGCGGTCGGGGTGTCGCGCCGGTCTTCCAGCGTATCGCTGACCAGGAAATGAAACGCAATGCAGTTCCCATTGCCTTCAATGTGATTGGTTTGGGCTGGGCCGGACCCCTGATCATCGACATCGGCAGCGAGGCGGAGAAGAAAAAATACCTGAAGGGCATCCTATCCGCTGAGGATATCTGGTGCCAGGGTTTTTCCGAGCCGGATCACGGCTCAGATCTTGGTAGTGCCCAGTGCCGGGCCGCACGTGACGGCGACGAGTACGTCATCAACGGCACCAAGATCTGGACCACCCTGGGTAATTTTGCCAGGTACATGATTCTGCTGGCGCGCACCAGCACCGGCGGGACACGCAAGTACGACGGGCTCTCCTTTTTCCTGTCGCCCATGACAGTCGACGGCGTGGACCCCAGACCCATCCAGAAAATGACCGGCGAGTACGGCTTTACCGAGACCTTCTTCACCGATGCCCGTATCCCCGCCGATTGCATCATGGGCGAGGAAGGGCAGGGCTGGGCTATTGCCATGCAGACTCTGCAGTACGAACGCGGCGTGGAGGCCGGTGCGGCCGGTGGCTTGATGATAGTACGGTCGGTCATGGAGGATTTAATTGGCGCGGTGCGCGACCTCAAGCGTGATGGTGAGCCGCTGTTGCAGGATCCAGTGGTGCGCGATCGTCTGGTACAACTGTTGATGGAAGAAAAAGCCATTACCCTGGGTGAGCGGCGACTCGCTTATCCTGCGCTGAACTCCGACTTCCCCTTCTCTCTAGCACTCTCAGGCAAACTCCGCAGTTCCGAGTTTGCGCGTGAGATGCGCAAGTTTGGAATCCAGTTGCAGGGCGCTCTGGGCAGTCTGTATGTGGGCGATGAAGCTGCTATTGCCGGCGGCTTCTGGCAGCGTGCCTACTTCAATAATTTTTCCATCACCATCGGCGGTGGCACCAGCCAGGTACAGGCCAATATTGTCGGTGAGCACATACTCGGCTTACCTAAATGAGGAACAGATGATGTCCGTGATTGGAAATACCGCGCTGAACTTCAGTGATGAACAGGCCATGATTCTCGACACCGCCCGGGAGTTTTGTCGTGACAAGTCGCCAATCGCCGTGGTGCGGGCACACCTGGACTCGGAGTGTGGTTTCGATTCGGGAACCTGGGATGAAATGGTGGCTCTTGGCTGGCCGGGTATCTCGTTTCCCGAGGCTTACGGTGGTTCAGGGCTGGGCATTTCATCGGTTGTGCCCGTGGTAGAGTGCATGGGACGAGCCAT
>JAPUKZ010000314.1 GCA_027295405.1 Gammaproteobacteria bacterium | reverse complement strand
GGCTCTACTTTTGGGCCTGGGCTCTTTGACAATAATGTCAAAATCATCACTCGGCTCGGTTAGCGCGGTGCTGGATGCGGTTTCCCGAACAGCTTGAGTTTGATCAACCTGGGGTTTCTGGAGCTTCTTTGATTGCATGTGTCTCTCCATGCATTCGTCAGCGGAATGCATCCTGGATAGTGAGCGAATTGGTTTTCTCTATATTAAATATAGGACAAAAATCGCTATCCGACAGGGAATTTGCCGACATCTGAGTGTTCTATTTTTGTTTTCCACTATTAGGGCAATTTAATATGAGCACTGATGATATAAATGCCTGGTGAATCCATCATCCCTACCACCTGTTATTATTTGGCCCTGTTGGATTATGGACAGTGGGAGAGCGTCACTTTCCCGGCCTGGATGAAGCGGCGCAGTTTCGACGAGTTTCTATTTATGCTGGAGGCCAATAGTGGCTATTACGCCGATCACCACAGGTAATTGCAGCCCTTCACCCGGGGTGTACATGAACAACACGATGGATAATCCCAGCACCAGTATGCACATCCAGGCGCAGGCGCAGGCGACGGCATTCGCCTAAAAAAAGGAAACCGTGGTCCGTCCCCCATTTTTCCTTTACCCTGACTGTCACAAGGAGGCTCTATGATCGAATATCACAATCCGGACGCGAAAGTCGGCGTCGAGAAAATCCCTTACGAATTGTCTGCTGTGATCAAGGGTTCCGATGCCATTAACATCGGTTTTCTTGCCAATGGCTTTCCAGACTCTGAGAATTTCCTGCATGAACTTGAAACCGCCATGCAGAACATTGAACCTGCAATTGGCGTTTTCTCCTACAACAAGGGCAATGCTTCAGTGCCCGCCAGCGAGGAGTTACTGGCCGAAATTAACGGGCGCTGTGCTGCCGTGGTAGCTGCCTACGGGCACTGAGGCTCCTGCACAACCGGCACCGTGCGTGACGGCATCAACCTCGCAAAGTTGGGTATTCCAGCAGTGGCACTGGTCACTGAAGAATTCTGGCCGCAGGGAGATTTTGTGGCTGAGTCATTGGGCATGCCGGATGTCCCCCGGATACAACTTCCCCATCCTGTTGCCGGTAGCGGCAAGACAAATATGCAGAAAATTGCGGAAGAGATCGCGCCGCAGGTAATCCGCGCGCTCGAGGCTGCCAGTGACTGAGATGCTCGCCGCCGCCGATGAAGCCGCGGCCCTGGAAGATCTGCACGAACGTGGCTGCACCGACGGTCTGCCCGTTGTAATTCCCACCGCAGAGAGGGTGGGGCGCATGGTGCTCGCCTCCGGCCAGGAAGCCGATATGGTCCTGGGTACGATGGGTCCAGGCCACGGCACGGCTACCATCGAAAAAATTGCGGTGGCCGCGGTCATGGCGGGTTGTTTGCCCGACTACATGCCCATCGTGTTGGCAGCGGTTAAGGCGGTGATAGCTCCCGTCTTTGATCTCACTGAAATGCAGGCGACAACACACTGCACGGCACCACTTATCATAGTTAATGGGCCGGCCCGACACAGCTGCGGGCCTGTTTCCAGCGGCTATGGTGCACTCGGTCCCGGCCATAGGGCCAACGCCTCGATCGGCCGTGCACTGAGGCTGACCATGATCAATATCGGTAAGGGCAGACCCGGCAGTTCAGACATGGCCTTGCTCGGCCACCCGGGGAAGTTCACCTATTGCCTGGCAGAGGATGAGGAAAACAGCCCATTTCCACCCCTGCACGTTGATCTGGGATACGCACAGGATGACAGCGTGGTGACGGTGATTGGGGCGGAAGCGCCGCATTCGGTGATATACAGTGGTGACGCTGACAAGCCGGAGCACTACAAGTCGCTGCTCGATCTATTGGCCATTGGCCTGGCTAACCCCGCCACCAACAACGCGATCCTGACCAGTGGCACTGCCACTGTGGTGCTCAATCCCGAGCATGCAGCCACCTTGCACACGGCGGGACTTGGCCGGCAGGATATCGCGCGAGAAATCCATGAGCGATGCCGCCTGGATGGGGCGCAACTAAAGCAGCTCGCCCCCGCGTTTGCCGGCGAAAATCCACCAGATCGAATGGCGTTCAGCGGGCCTGAACAAATTCTTATTTTAATGGCGGGCGGTAGCGGGCTTTACTCCATGGTGATGCCGTCCTGGTGCGCAGGTACACACGTGAACTCACCTTCCAGCGTCAAGATTGAGTCTGATTTTTACTGCGAGATACCGGGGTAAAGGGGAGCATCAAGTACTGCCAGGAGCGGCACGCTCGGGGTGGGTGATGTTGCCGATATGAGAATGATCAAGCCCGGACGGTGTGGCGTACTCTCCCCTGCAGCGGAATTAGTGAGTCAGCTTCAGCACCACAGGCGGGTGATGGGGAGGCGGCACATGCTGCGCCATGGCGAGCTTAACGAGCCTTGTGATTCTCCGCAAAACGGATAACCAGCTCACCCAGTATCAGGGTGGCGATTACGCCTATTACCACGGGTAATTGCAGCCCCTCACCCGGCGTGTACATAAACAACACGATCGATAACCCCAGCACCAACATGCACATCCAGGCGCAGGCGCGGGCGATGCCGAGGCCGCCGGGGATTTTGTAGGGACGCGGGTGATCGCCGTCGACGATGCGCATCTTCACGAAGGCCAGCAACATGCCCTGGTAGGGGAGCAGGAAAATGACTGCACTAAAGGCAAACAGCGACCAGAACAGATCCTCGTTGGAACCGGACATAAAACCGTACAGCAGCAAGGTGATGGTGCAGGCGATGCCCATGAGTACGGCGGCGCCTACCGGGGTGCCACGCTAGCTTTCAATCGCAAAGATGCGTGGCAACTCGCCCTCGAGTGCGGCTTCAGCCGCGGCGCGGTTACAACCCAGTGCCCAGGTCACGCCATTGGAGAAAAATGTATACAGGGCGGCAACGCCCAGCACCACTACCAGCATGTCTCCCGCCGCGGTGCCGCCGAGGAAGAGGGCCAGGGTGTCGACCAGGATTTCCACCAGGTTGATGTCGCCGGCGGGAATAGCGGCCAGTACGGCGATGGTGCCGAACAGGTAGAGCAGGATAATAATACCGCCGGAAATGAAAATGGCGCGGGGCACATCCCGGGCGGGATCGTTCATTTCATCGCTGCCGGCGCTAACCAGTTCAAAGCCCAGCATCCCGTAGATGATGGCGGGAATATACTGCAGGCTGCTGCCCCAGTCGGGCTTGAGTGTGGTCCAGGTAATCGGGTTGGCCATGCCGTGGTCCTGGGTGTAGTTGATGGCACCGGCAATGATGGTGAGAAATATAATAACCTTGAGTACGGCTCCCAGTTGGGAACCCACTTGCCCACATCCAGGGTAATCATATTCACCGCCACGGCGATCCAGCTCAGGGCGATACCGATGGCGATTTGCCAGCCCAGTGTCAGCTCCGGAAAAACATCTGCTTGAATATTCCCGCGAACAGTATGTAGATCGCCGGAATCCACACCGC
>JAPUKZ010000313.1 GCA_027295405.1 Gammaproteobacteria bacterium | reverse complement strand
GATTGCCTACTCTTTGGCAGGCACCAGCGACACCCTGTTGCGCGAGTATTTCATTGATCGCAGTGACACACTGCGCGCCGCCGGGTTGGCGGTGGGTGAGCTGACCGAATTGATCACAACCATGTTTTATCGCGCGCTGTTTCTCGAGAACCCGCCCGTGGACAAACTCAAATACACCAGGAATCTGGCCCACATGGTCAGAACGGACTGAGACCGAACCTAGAGCAAAGAGACGACTATGGATTTTTCTTTTGACGAAGATCAGCTGGCCATCCGCGAGCTGGCGTATCAGATATTCACCGACCGAGCGACCGATGAGTTTCTGTTGAACTTTTCACGCACGGATGCCACCTATGACACGGAGCTGTGGAGTACGTTGGCGGAGCAGGGATTGTTGGGTATTTCAGCGCCAGAGAGTGTCGGCGGTAGCGGTCTGGGTTTCACCGAGCTGTGCCTGATTCTGGAGGAACAGGGGCGGCGGGTGGCCCCCGTGCCACTGCACGCAACGCTGGTGTTGGGGGGGCTGCCAATCCAGCAGTTTGGTACCGCGGCGCAACAGCAAGAGTGGTTGGCACCGCTGGTGGCGGGGCAGGCGAAGTTCACTGCGGCTGTTGCGGAACTGGGTATGAATGCTGCCCTGGCTACTGAAGTGACGGTGAGCAAGTCCGACGACGGCTGGGTGCTTAACGGTGAAAAGGCGGTGGTGCCGGACGCCATGGCCGCAGATTTTGTGCTGGTACCGGCGCTGGACGCCGCTGGCCGGCACAGTGTTTTTGTGGTGAGTACCGCAGCCCCGGGTGTCAGCCGCAAGCCTGAACAAATCGGGCTGCTGGGTGAGCGGGCCGCACATCTGTCCCTGACTGATGTCAGTCTTGGAGAGTTCGCGCTGCTGGGCAGCGTTGGGCAGGGCGAAGAGATTATCGACTGGCTGGAACAGCACGCCAATGTTGCCCACTGTGCGCTGCAGGTGGGTGTGGCTGAGGAAGCCATGAAGCGCACGGCGGCCTATTTGGGAGAACGGCAGCAGTTTGGGGTACCGCTGGGAACATTCCAGGCGCTGGCCATGCGGATGGCCGACAGCTATATAGACGTTGAAGCCATGCGCTCCACCTACTGGCTGGCCCTGTGGCGTCTCAGCGAAGGCCTGGATGCGCGGGCAGAAGTGCGGGCCGCCAAGTGGTGGGCCTGTGATGCCGCCCACCGGGTGGTGTGCACTTCGCAGCACTTGCACGGTGGTATCGGCGCCGATGTGGAATATCCTATTCACCGCTTTTTCCTGTGGGCCAAACAGATCGGCTACTCCCTGGGCAATGCCAGTACCCAGCTCGATAAGTTGGGCAAGTTGTTGGCTGAGGATGACTCGCTGGGTTTCCGTGCCCTGGAGGTATGAAGCATGACTGACCCCCGTCGTATAAAACCCCCAATGGGGCCTGACAATGGCTGGTGGTGGGATATGGCCGCCGCGGGCAAACTCGGCATCCAGCGTTGTGCCGGTTGCCAGACCCTGCGCCACCCGCCGACTCCCATGTGCGGAGACTGTCACTCCACCCAGTGGGATACGGTTGAGGCCTCGGGCGCTGGCACTGTCTGCAGCTACACGGTGTTAACCCATCCGCAGTTTCCCGGCTACCAGTATCCACTGATTATCATTCTGGTGGACCTGGCAGAGGGCACGCGCCTGACCTCCCAACTGGTGGACTGCGAGCCGGAGAATGTGGAGTTTGGACTGCCGGTTGAAATGATCATCCAGGAAGACCCGGATGGCTTCAAGCTGCCGGTATTCAAGCCAGCGGGAGCAGCCTGATGCCGATATCCCTGAAAGACGAAGCGGCTATTGCCGGTATTGGGCTGACCGAGTTTTCCAAAAATTCCGGCCGCTCGGAATTGCAGCTCGCCGCCGAGTGTATCAAGGCCGCCTGTGATGATGCGGGTATCAGTCCTTCCGAAATCGATGGCCTGGTGAGTTACACCCTGGACTCCACGGATGAGATTGAGGTGGCCCGCGCGGTTGGAGCCAACGACCTGACCATGTTCAGCCGCATCAACTATGGTGGCGGTGCCGCGGTAGGCACTATTCACCAGGCGACGATGGCCATTGCCACAGGTCAGGCCAGTACCGTGGTGTGCTGGCGCGCGATGAACGGTCGCTCCGGCAAGCGTATGGGGCAGGGTGTTTCCGGTGACATCACCTCCAGCGACCTGGTTCACTGGTCCTGGTATACGCCTTACGGCATGCTGATACCCGGCTCCTGGATCGCCATGATTGCCAACAAATATATGCATAACTACGGCGTCACCCGGGAAGACCTGGGCCTGGTGGCCATCTCCCAACGCAACTATGCACTGAATAACCCACGCGCCTACGGCTATGGCAAGCCGCTGAGCATGGATGAGTACATGGCCTCAAAAATGATTGCCGAGCCTCTGTGCCTGTATGACTTCTGTCAGGAAACCGATGGCGGCTGCGCGATTTTGATAACCAGTGCCGAGCGAGCCCGAGATCTGAAGCAGAAACCGGCGATGATTCGTGGCGTTTGCCAGGCGTCTACCCGGGGCCAGGAACAAATGACCAGTTACTATCGCTCGGAATTGACGTCCCTGCCCGAGATGGAGTTGGCGGCAAAGCTGGTGTACGAACAGGCCGGTCTGGGGCCCCACGACATCGATGCCGCTTGTCTCTACGACGCGTTTACCTCTGAGATCATAATGCAGCTGGAGAGCTTTGGTTTCTGCAAAGAGGGTGAAGGCGTTGAGTTGGTGCGAGAGGGCGGGCTGGACATTGACGGTCGCCTGCCCAATAACACCCACGGCGGCCTGATTTCCGAAGCCTATATCCACGGCATGAACAATATCGCCGAGGGCGTGCGCCTGGTGCGCGGTGAGTCCACCGGCCAGCCTGACAAAAATGTCGAGCACGTGTTGGTCAGTAGCGGGGTGGGTGTGCCCACCGGCGCCCTGATTCTCGGTAAGGACTAGGAAAATAGGGGACGTAAAAAATAGGGGACGTAGCACAGTTTTCTCTTAATCTGTGGTCGTAACGCAGCTCTTCAAGAAAACCGTGCTACGTCCCCTATTTTCTCTCGTGCGGATGCGGGATCAGCACGGCGGCGGCCAGCAGAACCAGCAGTGCGGCCGTGCACAACCACTCCGCGGCGGCATAGGTGCCGAATGCGTCCAGCCCCAGGCTGAACAGAGCGGGGCCAATGGCGCTGGCGAACACCATGGTGGCAGTGCACAGGCCGCTGATTTCACCCAGGTGCAGCGGCCCGAAATTGCGGATGAAGGCCAGGTTGGAGGTCACCGACCAGAGTCCCCCGCCGGTACCAAAGCCGGCGATCAGAAGCCAGTATCCCCAGTCAGCGTCCAGGTGCAGTAGCCCCCAGGCACCGGCGATGAACCCCAGTAACATGAGCACCAGAAACGGCTTCAGCGGGCGGGAATCTGCCAGCCACCCCGCCAGCAGGTTGACCAGGGTGGAGACCACGGCTACGGGCAGGAAGTAGGCAAAGGCCTCGGTGGCGCTGCGCCCGGATTCCGCAAATATTGAAACGATATGAAAGGTCACCGCGGAAGCAAACAGGGCGTGCATGGATAAGCTGAGACTGTAAATCCAGAACACCGGGTTGCGCTGGGCCTGGCTGAGGGTGGCACTTTCCGGCACAGCAGTGCCGGAAACCCGGCTCGCTTCGCTGTGCCCGTCCACATGGACACCGCAGGAGCTGGGATCATCGCGCAGCAACAGGTAGGCGGCAATCGCAAATAACGCGCATCCCAGGGCCAGGAACCCCAGCGCTTCACGCCAGCCACTGACACCGATCAGCCAGGCCAGGCCCAGTGGAGACAGGGAGAAACCGAGGCTCACAAACACGCCGCGCGCGCTGCTCACCAGTCCGCGGCGTTTTTCGAACCACAGCAGCAGGACATTGCGCGAGGCACTGGTCAGTACGCCCTGGCCAAAAAACCGCACCCCGAAGTAACCCAGCATGATCAGCACAAAGCTGATGCTAGGCCCGCCACCCACCGCCCCGGCCAGCACCTCAGTGCTGGCGATAAACAGCAGCATCAGGGCCAGCGCCAGACTCGACAGCGCTACCATGACGCGTCCCCCCAGTCGGTCGTACCAGCTTCCGGCCCGGGTCAGGAACAGGGAGGAACCCACGGTTCCGACCAAATAGGCAAGTGACAACTGGGTGCGGGACAAGCCGAGTACTTCGATGAGCTGATCGGTAAATACCGCCATACCCATGGTCTGGCCGGGAATGCTGAAGAGGAAGCCCAGGGTGCTGAGCAGCCAGATCACCCAACCGTAAAAGAATGGAATACGGCGGATGTCGAAGGGCCAGTCAGGCCTGGCGAGGAGTGCTTTCACAGGGCGGCCATTCTAGCTGTCCCGCCTGGTAATGCCAAAGGAATGTGAACTACATCACGAATGTGGCGCGATTACAGCCCGAGTCGGAGTGCAGGGTTCACAGTTTCTGCATCAGTCGCCGGAGTAGCGTGCACGGGTTCACAGTCTGGAGGCTACAAGCTTGGTGGTTGTTCTTGCAAAGGGTAGTTTTGAAGCATATTCATCACCAGAGGCAGCGACAATGTATCAGACAGGAGGCCCAAAACGGGCTTATTCAGATGCTATTGGTGCCCCGGAAATGGTGGAAGTTGAAATATTCCCGGATGTCCGGTTGGTTACTGAGGACCCGGAGAACTTCGATCTTTACGAATGGGCACTGGAATTCTCCAAGGCCGTAGGCTTTGAAGTTGAACGCGTTCCGCTGAAGCCTGAGGAATAAACGCAGCTTCGGCGTATTGGGTTCAGGGGGTCAGACCGCACCGGTCTGACCCTCTAACATGTTCACTACTTTTAAAACTATTTTTCCCCCGCTATTGGGGCGGTACCGAGAAACCGTCCAGAACCGGTGTGTGATCAGCCGTGAAGTACTCTGACAGGGAAGTGTGCAAGTCCTCGATTTCCCACTTGCCACCCCTGGGATTCTGGAAGTTGGGCCCAAAGCTGGGCCGCTGGATCACATCAACCTGTTGTCCCCACACCACCATTACCTCTCCAGAAATATGTCCCGCCTCCGGCGATGACAGGTAACCCACCAGCGGGGCAACGTTTTCCGGATTAAAGGCATCGAAACCTTGTTCCGGTGCCGCGAACAACTCAGCCGTCATACCCGCGTTGGTCATGTCGGTGCGTGCACGCGGCATGATGACGTTGCAAGTCACGCCGTACTTGATCATCAACTGGGCCGCACCCATGGTCATGGCGACGATGCCTGCCTTGGCTGGACCGTAGTTGGCTTGTCCGGCGGAACCGAAGATAGCTGCCTCGGAGGCGGTGCTGATCAACCGGCCATACACCTCTTCGCCAGCCTTGGCCTTGCCGCGCCAGTACTTGGTGGCATTGCGCATATTGACGAAGTGTCCGCGCAGATGCACGCGTACCACCGAATCGAACTGCTCATCATCCATGCCAAAGAGGGTCTGGTCGCGACAGAAACCGGCATTGTTGATCATGATGTTGACATCGCCATAGGTATCCAGGGCGGTCTTGAACAGATTGGCCGCAGCGTTGGTGTCCGCGCAGTCACCCAGAACCAATGTCGCCTCGCTACCCAGCGCCTTGATGTCTTCGACTGTTTGCCGGGCGGCCTCAACCGCATCCGGCATATCGATGTCGCTAATAACAACGCGCGCGCCCTGGCGCGCCAGTTGCAATGCTTCTTCGCGACCCAGGCCGCGACCCGCGCCGGTGATGATGGCGACTTTGCCTGATAGATCTCCCATATTTACGTTCTCCTACAGTTCTTTCTACGAAGCGCGGATAACTTGCGCAGCGAGTTGTCCACGGTTCCTCACCCCCCCCTGTTCTTAATCGGCGGTGTTTGGTCAGCGGAGTGTGGATAAGTGCGTTGCACTTACCCACATCACCGCTGCCCCAAGTACTTGGCATCGATCTCCATGGATATCGATGTTGGCCGACGGTTTTGTGTCCGATCTCGCGGCCCCTAGATCCTCTCTATTATAGTGCCGGTACCGTTGGAGGCGCCGCAGCACATGGTTACCAGGGCGATATTCTTGTCTTGCCGCTCCAGTTCGCAGACCGCTTCGCCGATCAGGCGGGCGCCGGTGGAACCCACCGGGTGGCCCAGGGCGATGGCGCCGCCCTTGCAGTTCACTTTGCTCATGTCAGCGTCGAACTCCCGCTGCCAGGACAGGACCACAGCGGCAAAAGCCTCGTTGATTTCAACCACGTCTATATCACTCATGGTCATGCCGGTTTTTTTGAACAGCAGATGGGTGGCGTCAACCGGGCCGTCCAGCAGGTAATACGGATCGGTACCGGCGACCACGCCCTGGATAATACGGGCCCGCGGCTTCAGTCCGCGCGCCCTGGCTTCCTCGGCACTCATCCACAGCACCGCAGCGGAACCATCGGAGACCTGCGACGAGGTGCCGGCGGTATGAATACCGCCCTCAGCCATAACCTTCAACTGGGCCAGGCCCTCCATGGTCGTTTCCCGCATACCCTGGTCGCGGCTGACGGTTTTGGTCTCGCCGGTGGGCTCGCCGTCTTCGCCCAGTATCGGCGCTTCCACGTCGATCACCTGGGGGAACCAGCCCGCATCCCAGGCAGCGATTGCGCGGCGATGGGATTCACAGGCCAGTTCATCGATATCCAGGCGGGTAATGCCGCGCTTGTTGGCGATCCGCTCCGCCGCCTCGAACTGGCTCGCGGCCGCACTCGGATGGGGCCAATCGTCGGGTATGAAGTAGCCGGGGCCATGGATCGCGCTGGCGCCCAGGCCCACACGGCTCATGGCCTCCACGCCACCGGCAATGCCGATATTGACCTGGCCGGCCTGGATCAGGGCGGACATTAGGTGGTTGGCGGCCTGGGCGGAACCACACTGGGTATCAATGGTGGAGCAACCTGCGGTGTAGGCTTGCCCCAGTTGCAGCCAGGCGTTCTTGGCCATGTTATTAGACTGTTCACCGGCCTGGGTCACGCAACCGGAATAGGCCTGCTCAATGTCGGCATAATCCAGGCCGTTGCGCTCAACCAGGGCCCGATAGGATTCGGCCAGCAGTTTGACTGCGTGGACGCCGCTGAGATCTCCGACCACGGGTTTGCCGCGACCGATGGGGGTACGTACTACATCAACAATGACTGCTTCAGACATGTTTGGCTCCTTACATCAAAACTAGCATGAGTTCGTAAACCACGGCCGGGCGCTCATCCTGGCCCACCACATGGATGTTCGTTTCCAGGGTCAGGGTGGTCTTGTGCTCCTGCACATCCACAGATTTAACCCGGCTGCGTTGGTGAATTTCGCTGTTTACAGGTACCGCGCCGGTGAAACGCAGTCTGTTGGAGCCATAATTCAGGATGTTGGCCCAGCCATCGATCTGACTGAGTAAATCGGATGCGCCAGCCATTTTCGGCTGCAGGGAAAGGGTCAGAAAACCGTGGGCGATGGTGGTGCCAAAGGGACTCTCTTTCGCACATCGCTCCTCGTCCACGTGAATCCACTGGTGGTCGCCGGTCAGGTCGGCGAAGTCATTGATCAATTTTTGATCGACCGTGATGGCGTTGCTCCAGTCTCCGTAGTCTTCGGAGATGAGGGTTTGCAGGGCGTCTGCATCCTGGAAATGTATCGCGCTCATAAATCCTGTGCCTGGTGGCTGCTATAGTGCGGTGCAAGGTTACCCTGATCAGGGGTGCGATATAATAACAAAATCGGCCTTGTATGGTTCCAAAAAGGACAGCCTGGGGGCATAAGTAGTGGCAGGAGTAGTGGCGGTGATTGGGGGTGGTTAAAGTGCTTGAACCGAACAGCTTGCCCTTGTCGGTGTTGGACCAGTCTTTTGTCCGCGCCGGTGACGGCGCCCAGGTGGCGCTGGCGGAAACCCTGCAGATCGCCGGACTCTGTGAAGCGCTGGGCTACCGGCGCTTCTGGGTTTCCGAGCACCACGACACCACCATACTAGCGGGCAGTTCGCCAGAGGTGTTGCTGGCGGCAATCGGGGCGGCGACCCGCACTATTCGCATCGGTTCCGGTGGCATCATGCTGCCCCATTACAGTCCTTATAAGGTGGCCGAGAACTTCTCATTGCTGGCGAACCTGTACCCGGGGCGGGTGGATCTCGGGGTGGGTCGGGCGCCCGGGGCCGATATGGATACCGCGATCGCTCTGGCCACTGATGGTCGGCCCAAATTTGAGCGTTTCCCGGAGCTGGTTGAACAATTAGGACATTACCTCTGGGCGGGCAATACCAAACCCAGGGTCAGTCCCGCACCTCCTCGCGATCTGCCCATCTGGATGCTGGGCAGCAGTCCGGACAGCGCTGCGCTGGCGGCCGACACGGGCTTGCCCTACAACGTCGCCCTGTTCATCAATCCGCAGGCGGATCCCGGCATGATCGCGCTCTACCGCCAGCGTTTCCAGTCTTCCGCACTGTGGCCTGAGCCCCATGCCATGATCACCGTTACTGCGCTTTGCGCTGACACCGAAGAGCGCGCGCTGGCGCTGAAAAAGGCGGCGGACGTGAATTACATCACCTTTGTCACCCGCGGCCCGCACATTGACTACATAGACCCGGAACAGGCCCGGGAATATGAGTTCAACCCCCAGGAACTGGCGTTCCTGGCCCGTTATGAACACAGTCGTGCCATCGGCACGCAGGAACAGGTCAGGGCGAAAATTGAAGCGCTGGCGCGCTACCACGATGCGAATGAAGTGATGTTGGTCAGCAACAGCTACCACCTGGCGGATCGCATAAGATCATTCCAGCTGGTTGCCGAGGCTTTTGGCCTGGAAAAACCAACCGTTAATTGAGCACCAGTATGTCCGATTGGGTCTGGTCCAGCAGCTGTTCCGAGGTGTTGCCCACCACTGTGCCCTTGAGCCTGCTGCGCCCGACTCATCATCGATTCCAACAGGTGCTGGCATTCATTTACAGTTGCCTGGGTTGTGTCCTCGCCCGTATCGGGGTCCACACAGGCGTATAAATGCAGTCGCGCACCGGTGAGGTGGGCCGAGTCCAGGGCGCGCGGTACTAATGGAATTGTTCGGCCTGACCCGGGCCGAGGCGCGACTGGCCATGCAACTGGCCAACGGGGCTACCCTGGATGAAGCGGCGGAGAAATTGCACATATCCCGCAATACGGTGAAATCACACCTGAGTTCGGTATTTTCGAAAACCGGGGTGACACGCCAGACCAAACTGATACAGTTGATTTTGAGAAGTGTGGCCCCGATGGGCTGAGTGGGGAGATTGAGATGTCAAATATAGAACTGGAGGCAGCGGTATTCCGGCGCCTGTTGGAACACCTGGACAGCCGCAAGGACGTTCAGAATATCCAGCTGATGCAACTGGCGGGTTTTTGTCGCAACTGCCTGTCCAAGTGGTATGTCGCCGCCGCCGAGGAAGCGGGTGAAAGCGTGGACCTGGAGCAGGCCCGGGAGATGGTGTATGGCATGCCCTACGCGCAATGGAAACAGAAGTACCAGACCGAGGCCACCCCGGAACAGCTGGCTGCTTTCGAGACTCACAAGAAGGACTAGAGTTCTGCAGTAAAAAAGTTATCCACAAAACCCCAAAGGGCCCCGGCCCCTTTGGGGTTTTGTGGATAACTTTTGGGTGCCGCGGCTCCTGCAGACCCTTCCTGGCGCACCGAGTCCAGTTGCCGACACAACTCCTGTGCGCCCAGCAATACGCGGGCGGTGGGGCGCTGGATGAGGTCCGGGTGGATGAAGAACAGGGCCTGGTTTTGTACCGCGGTCAGTGACGGGTAGTCCAGCCACAGGTCCAGCCATTCGGGTCTGGCGATATCCATGCCACTGGCCACGATCACATCCGGGTCACGCTGCAATACCGATTCGATACTGATTTTGGGGGCCAGGGACAGGGCGTCGGCGAATACGTTGTGGCCGCCGCAGAGGCGGATGACTGCGCTGATGAGGTGTTTGCCATTCAGCGTCTGCAAGGGCTCGTGCCAGACCTGGTACAGCACGCTGAGCGGTTCGCTGTCGCTATAGCGATGTTGGAGCTCGCTGATGACCTGCTCAATTCTGGTTGCCTCTTTTTCACTTTCCGCCATGGTGCCCGCCAATCTGCCGTAGTCGCGAATAGAGCGGCTGATGTCATTCAACTGGCGCGGTTCGGTGACATAAACGGGTATCTGCAGTCCACGCAGGTCGTCCAACACAGTCATCCCATTGCCGGATGCCCACATCACGATCAAGTCCGGCTTGAGCGCGAGAATGCTCTCCAGGCTGAACGCCTTGTACGAACCTACGCGGGTTATTTTAACTGCGTCCTCGGGGAAGTTGCTGTAGCTGACCACACCCACCAGTTTGCTGCCAGCACCCGCGCTGAACAGGTTTTCCACCGCGTGCGGGGCCAGGGCAATGATGCGCTGGGCGGGCTGCTGCAGGGTGACTTCGCGGCCAACAAAATCGGTAACCGTGATGTTCGCGAGACTGAACGGGCAAAAACACAGCACTAACAGCATCCATTTACGCATAGTTTCCTCCCAGGGCAAAAACCAGCAACACACTGGTTTCTGTAAGTTCGATCATGCCGCCCGCGACATCTCCGGTGAATCCGCCTATGCGGCCCTGCCAGAGGTGGCGCCAGTAGAGGAAGACGAGTGCCCCAACCAACAGGCTCCCCAGAAACAGTGAACTCGGTAGCCAGCTCAGGGCCAGCAGGGTTGCGATACACACGGCGATGGCCAGCGAGCGATTGAGCTTGGCAGACATGGCTTCGCCGACACCGCCGGCGCGAACATAGGGGCTACTGAGGAACAGTGGAATCACGCTGGCGCGGGACAAAACCAGCGCGGCAAACAAGGCAGCGGTAGCATCTGGCCACAACGCGGCCAGCGCTGCCACCTTGAGCAACAGGATGCAGCACAAGCCGACGACCGCCATGGGCCCTGCGGCGGGATCCTTCATGATGGCCAGGGTTTTATCGGGATCGGCATGTCCGCCCATCCAGGCATCAATGCTGTCTGCCAGTCCATCCAGGTGCAGGGCACCGGTCAGCCAGCACTGCAGGCTGACAACAATGGCTGCAGCCAATAGCGGCGTGCAACTTGCTGGCAAGCTCAGGCACACTAATATCAGAATCGCGGCGATCAAGGCGCCGACCAGCGGATACCAGAGCAGGGCCGTGGCAACCGTGGCCTGATTTTCATGCTCTTGCAACAACAACCCGGGAATTGGCAGTCGGGTGAGGAAGGCGAGAGTGTAAATAAAGGCTTGCATCATCTAAGCCGTGGCAGGTGGACCCGCCGCAGGAGCACCTGCCGCGCTTACTTCAGCCTCGGCAAAAGTGGCCATGTTGCGGTGCAGGGATAACGCGGAGCGCAGCACCGCCACGGCAACAGCGGCCCCGCTGCCTTCTCCGAGCCGCATGCCCAGGTCCAGAATGGGTTCCAAACTCAGTGACTGCAGGGCCAGTTGATGGCCGGCTTCGGCCGATCGGTGGCCGGCCAGCAACCAGCCGCTCACGCCGGGATTGATCCGGGTTGCTGCAACTGCCGCCGCGGTGGCGATGAACCCATCCACCAGCACCGGCACGCCGGACTGGGCACAACGAATAAATGCGCCGCATAACGCGGCTATTTCCAGCCCGCCCACGCAGAGCAATACCTGCAATGGATCTGCCCCTGTGAGTTGGTGCAGCAGCAGTGATTTTGCCACCACATCGCACTTGTGCTCCCAGGTTGCGGTATCTATCCCCGTGCCGCGTCCGACAATGCGCTCAGTCGGTTGCTGTAGCAGGGCTGCCAGAATCGCTGCAGCGGCAGTGGTGTTACCGATGCCCATTTCCCCGCCGATAAAGAGTTGCCAGTCATGGCCATCTATCTGCTCTCGACCTGCGGCCAGCGCTTGCTCCAGGATTGCTTCTGGCATCGCGGGTTCCCGACTGAAATCCCGGGTTCCGGGCATCAGGCTGATATCGGTCAGGCGGGGAGCGGCGGGCACAGGTTGTCGGGTGCCCATGTTCACGACCTGGAAATCGGCGCCCAGATCCTGACTGAGCACGCTGATGGCGGCACCACCGGCAACAAAATTTGCGATCATCTGCACCGTCACCTCGGCGGGGAAGGCCGATATCCCCTGGTCACAAATACCGTGATCAGCGGCAAATACCCGAATGCCGATGGTGTCCAGTGCCGGGATTTCCCGCTGCTGCCAGGCGCTGAAACAGGTGGCAATGGTCTCCAACTGGCCCAGCGAGCCGGGCGGCTTGGTCAGTTGTAGTTGGCGCACCCGGGAGCGCTCGCGACTGTGTTCACAGGGAACTGCGCAGTCCCCCTGGTACCATTCACTCATGGTGCTTTTCCCTTCAGATACAGCGGTAAACCAGCGACCACCAGGGTGACTGAATCGCAGTGTTGTGTCAGTTCCTGATGCAGCCAGCCGCTGGCATCTACAAACTCGCGAGAAAGTTCGCCCAGTGGTACCACGCCGGAACCCACCTCATTGCTCACCAGAATCACATCTGCCGCCATGGTTGGCAGGGTTTGCAGAAACAGCTCCCGCTGCTCGGGCCAGCACCGCTCGGCCAGGCAATTACTCAGCCACAGGGTCAGACAGTCCACCAGGATGCAACTGTCGGCTGCGTCGCACTCGGCCAGGGCCGATCCCAGTTGCAGCGCTTCTTCGTGCACGCGCCAGTCCGATGCTCGTTGTTGTTGATGGTGATGGATTCGGCGGGCCATCTCGACATCCTTGGCTTCCCCGGTGGCGATGTACCGCAATGACCGACCACGGCCCCGGGCCAGCTGTTCGGCATAGCGACTCTTGCCGCTACGGGCACCACCCAGGACCAGCACTTTCATGAGCTGATCACGATGGGCCTGCCATCGCCGGGGTGGGGCGTGATCGTTACGTCCACAGCGAATACCTCTTTAAATACAGCGGCAGTCATGACCTCGACAACAGAGCCCTGTGCTACCTGTCTGCCTGCGCTGAGGGCGCACAACTGCCCGGCGATTCCCGACAGCAGGTTGAAGTCGTGGACCACCATAACGATAGTGCAGCCCTGCTCGGCGAGTCGGCGGATCAGCTGCATCAGTTGTAACTGGTGGGAGAGATCCAGGGCGGTAGTTGGTTCATCCAGTAAGATCAGGCGCGGTCGGTTCCCCACCGGGTGCCAGACCTGGGCGAATATTCGCGCCAGTTGGACGCGCTGCTTCTCGCCGCCCGAGAGTTGGGTATACAGGCGTTCCCGGAGTTGCTGGATATCCATTTCGCTCAGTACCTCGCTGACGATCTGGCGATCGACCCGGACGCCGGTATCGTGGGGGATGCGCCCCAGCATGACCACCTCCCCAACTGTGTAGGGGAAATTGAGCAGAGATAACTGGGGTAGTACGGCCATGCTGCGCGCCCGCTCCGCCGGCTTCCAATCCTGCAGTGGCTTTGCACCCAGCAGTATGCTGCCTCCGCTAAGGGCGATGTCGCCGCTAATACAAGCCAGCAGGCTGGTTTTGCCGGCGCCATTAGGGCCGATGACGCCGTGAATATCTCCCGCGTTCAACTCCAGACTGATGTCTTGCAACAGTGGAGCACCCCAGGGGGCAGCGCAAATATTGTTCAGATTGAGGACAGCCATTACTGCATGCCGTACTGGTGGCGATGACGCAGCAGGGAGATGAAAAAAGGCACTCCGATAAACGCCGTCACCACGCCCACGGGCAACTCCGTGGGGGCGATGAGAATTCTGGACAGGGCGTCTGCCAGAGCCAGCAAGCTGGCACCCGCCAGCGCTGAACCCGGCAATACCCAGCGGTGGTCAGGGCCGGTCAGCATTCGCACCATGTGCGGTACCACCAGGCCGACAAAGGCAATGGTGCCGGCCAGGGCCACGGAAGTGCCAACACCCACTGCCACCCAGATGATCAGTCCGGTTTTCACGCGTTCCACGGCAATGCCAAGATGACGGGCCTCGGACTCGCCCAACAATAAAGCATTCAGCGCCGCGCTGTAGCGCGGTAGCACCAGCAGTAGGGCGGCGCCCACCAGGCTTGCCAACAACAGACGCGGGTAATTGGCGCCGTCCAGTCCCCCCATGCGCCACAGGCTGATACGCCGCAACATATCGTTGTCGACGAAAAATTCCAGCAGGCTGGTGACACTGCCAGCCAGGGCAGTGATCGCGATACCGGCCAATAACATGGTCGCGACGGAGGTGCCGTGGGCTGATGTTGCCAGCCTGTAAACGACAATGACGGCGACGGCGCCACCACAAAATGCACCCAGTGAAACCAGGGTCAAGCCGGCATAACCGCTGATCAGGCCGCCACCGGCAACAATCATAAAACTGGCACCGACCGAGGCACCCGCGGTGACACCGATCAGTGAGGGGTCCGCCAGGGGGTTGCGAAACAAGCCCTGCATGGTAGCGCCACTGATGGCCAGTATGGCGCCAACGATTGCGGACAGGGCCACCCGCGGCAAGCGAATATGGCCAATGATGAGTGCGGCCTGGGACTTGTCCTGGCTGTCAAAACTGGCGCGCAGTCCGGCCAGTACTTCGCCTGGTGACAGGGACACGGCGCCAGTGGCGAGGGCGAGGAGCAGGCAGCATGGCAATAGCAGCGCCAACGCGAAAACAATTTGATTGGCCTTCACACGATCCAGCCCTTGGGGAAAAGGGCGCTGAAATCGAGATGTTGTTCCATGCTATCGGCCAGCCTGTTTATCTGGGCTTCTCTGCGCTCGGGCAGATTCAGTACCGCGGGCTGATCCAGCCCGGGACTCACGCACAGGTCGGTTACCAGGATACTCTTGCCGGCGTCAGGACTGGTACCCTGTACCATCAGGCAGGGCGTCATACCTAGAAATCCACGCCCTCGCGTGCTTTAACGCCGTCATTGAACGCGTGTTTGACCTCCTTGACCTCTGACACAGTATCCATGATGTCCTGCAGGGCGCTGCCACCACCGCGGCCGGTAACAACCACGCTTTGTTCGCGGGGCCGATTCGCGATTGCACTGAGAATGTCCGCTTCGGGCAGATAATCGTAAGCCAGCATATAAGTAATTTCGTCCAGCACCACCAGGTGATAGCCGGCGTCTTCCAGCATGGGTCGGGCCACCGCCCAGGTTCTCCTTGCAGCAGCGATGTCGCCGGAGCGGTCCTGGGTGTCCCAGGTGAAACCGGTACCCATCTGGTAGAAATCAACCTGCGGGCACTGTTCTTTCAGGTAGATTTCCTCGCCGGAGAGCTGCTCACCTTTAATGAATTGCACAACCCCGACCTTGTGACCGTAACCCAGGGCTCGCATCACCATACCGAAGGCAGAGCTGGTTTTGCCTTTGCCGTTACCGGTCAGAAGAATGGCAACGCCGCGCTCCTCAGAGGCACTGGCAATGCTGGCGTCCACATTGGTCTTCTGCTTCTCCATGGCCGCCTTGTGCTTTCTGGCTTTCCTTTCTTCCTGGCTTATGGCTTTTTCTCTCTGGCTCATGGCTTTTTCTCTCTGGCTCATGGTTTTTCCTCCCTGGCTCATGGCTGTTCTCTATTCATCGCCCGCTCAGAAGGAGTAACGTACTCCGGCGTAGCCGGCAATGCCCGAAGCATTATAGGTAAGTACTTCCTGGTAGTCCTTGTCCAGCAGGTTTTCGACCCGCCCGTACACCTGCAGGCCAGGGGTCAGCGTGAAGCTCGCACTCAGGTTGATAACTTCATACTCATCCAGGCTGCTACCGTCAATGTCTATGGCATGGTAGCCGCCGCGCGCATTCAGCTGGGCTGTAAACTTGCCGCTCGCGTGATGGTAGCGGAGAGCCAGGTTGGCCAGGTGTTCGGGACGGCGGATACGGCTGCTACCCGAAGAATTTTCGGTATCGTTGTAGGTGTAATTGCCACTCAGGTACCAGGACTCTGCCAGCGGTAACTCGGCGACCAGTTCCACGCCCCGTGAGTCGGTATCTCCGCGGCCTTGCAGATAACCGGAAAAATCCGCCTGGTCGAAGAAAATTTCATCTTTCACAGTCTGGTCAAAATATACCGCCTCAAGATGCATGCCGCCGTTGGCGTAATACTCTACCCCAAGGTCAAAGCCCCGGCTTTTCTCTTCCTTGAGAGTGGTGGTGGAGGCGGGTGGAAAGGCGAAGAAGCTGTTGTTATAGCTGATTTCGTACAGGCTGGGTGCCCTGAAACCAGTGCCATAGCTACTTTTCAGTTTAACCGTGCCATTGCTGGTATCGATCAGATACGCGGCACTGGCGCGCCAGGAAGTAAAGTCCCCGAAATCGTCGTTGTCATCGTAACGGCCACCTGCCGTGATAAAAAGCCGGTCAGAGAAACTGCCGTGGTACTCTGCGTACAGCCCGGTCTGGTCACGGTCCTGATTGAAAGTGCCGTCGTCGATTGACTCGCGCTTGAGGTCTGCACCATAGAGAAACCGGGTGCTCTCTGAGGCTGTGAAACTACCGAGGTACTCGTACTTCTCCAACTCGCCCCTGGCGTAAAAACTGCTAACGCCTTCGCTGAAAAACTCCCTGTCGGTATCAGTAGAACTGTAGCTGAGGCTGTGGCTCAGGCGCTCGCCCTTGTAATCAGCGGATGCACGCCATCCGGTTTGCTCGAAGGTATTGCTACACAGGTCTACCTCTTCGAAGTCGGCGTTGAAACAGCTATCGAAGTCGTTGTCCGAGTCCACGTCGCGGGCGGTCAGTTGCAGGCGCAGTTGCTTCGTGGCGTTCCATGCAACTCGCCCGTGCAAGGTGGTGTTTTCGTAACCATCGTCATCCCGCAGGATAGTGTCCGTGTCGCGGGCGTTATACCCGTCAGTCTGGTAATCGGCGGCGGTCAGGCTGAAATCACCCAACTCACTTTTGCCACCCAGGGCGGCGGCAAACTGGTGGGTGTCATAGCGCCCGCCCTCGGCGCTGACTTCACCGCCAAGGCCCTCCTCAGGCAGGTAGCTCTGGATATTGACGATACCGCCTGCGTCCGCACCGTACATCATGCCCTGGGTGCCGCGCAGGATTTCAATGCGGCTGATCCCGGTGCTGAGCAGGTTCTCGAAATTGGGGCCTACCTGGGTGCCGGCGGCATCGGATATATCCATACCATCAATCAGCACCAGGGTGCGAAAGCCTTCCTCACCGCGTATGCGCAGGCCAGTTGTGGAACCGGGGCCGCCGTTTCTGCTCACAGCCACCGAAGGTGTGGTGCGCAGGATATCAGCCAGGCTGATCAGGCCCTGCTGTTTGATCTCCTGATCGGTCACCACCGAAACCGCGGTGCCAATCTGGCGTAAGGGCATTTCAATTCGGGAGGAGGTGACGATAACTTCTTCCATTTTGTCGTTGGCCTGGATCAGGCAGGGAGAAGCACAACAGATAGCCAGGGTACTGGCGTTCAGTAACTTGTTCATAGATTAACCTCAATAGCCGTGATAACCGTGTGGCGACTGAGGGAGGGGATCGAGGCAAGAGAATACCCGGGGGTATTCAGCCCACGATGAAGCCCTCCGCTCCATCGGTGCAACTATCCAGGCAGGTATCGGGCTGACAGTTGAGTACTGTTTACCGTTGCGGGGGCAGCGGTGGATTGGCCGGAGGCGTACCACACTTCCCTTTTAACCTGTCCTTGCAGTCCTTGGACGGCGTTGACAGGCACCTGGTATAGCGGGCGCCACTGTAGAGCGATAACAACTTGAAGTCAAACACCTGGGGCGGGGCCAGAGGGAACGGGGACAGATTTAAGTCTGTCCCCACTCAGAGAAGTCTGTCCCCAGTCGGAGCGCCACTCAGAGCGCGCCGTAGGGGAGGTAACGATTGTTGTTGCCGGAGCGGATCCACAACAGTAAATCCCTGTCCAGCTTCACCCCTCGCTGACGCAGGGTTTTGGCCAGCGGGATCACGGGTGAGGTTTCGCCTGCCTCCCAGCCGGGCAGGTTCTCCGCCAGGGTAAAAAAACGGATCAGTTGCAGCAGGTCATCATCGCTGTGGGAAGCGGCTACCTGCTTCCAGTGGCTGGCATCCAGGTGCATCAGGCCTGACAGTGTCTGGCACTCATCGCCCTGTAGTAGCGTGGCTAGCCGATCAAGCTGCTCGCTTTTACCCCAATCGATGAAACGCTGCAACTGGTGCAGGTCGATATGAATGTCCGCCGCGGCTCGCTCCGCATCCGGATCCCAGGTGCCCAGGGCCATACTTCTCTCCTGTTGAACAGGAATGAATTATAGCTCGATTCTCAGGCGCTGAAGTCCTCGCGCACCATATCGCGCAAGTATTTGAAACGAGCGGAGTAGGGCTCCACCAGCTGTTCGCCGGTCTGCTTGAGAAACTCGCGAAACTCCAGTGTGCTATCGTCCTCCGCCTTGTCCTGGCCGCGGTGCTCCCGGTAGTCGCTGATGCTCTCGCTCAGAATGGAAACGCTCTCGATGGTGGCCTGTACCAGAAGCAGCTCCGCCAGCACCAGATCGCTGATGGCACGCCCGGCGCGACCGCGAAAAGTGTTGTCTTGTTGATTCTGCATTGTCTTCACCCCTGGATGATCGAGTTTTCAGGCACCATTGCCGGTCATTTTTCCCTGCAGTTGCACCACGGCGGGGCAGGGAGCGGGGATTATGCCCAAAAAACATGACAATTCAAGCACCTCGGGGTCTTTAATGCAGCAAACGTGCCACTTATCACAAAATCAGGGCGACAGGTCACCAAGCGCGCTCTTGTTCAGGGTTCTCCAACAGCTTGTTCAGACAAATCCGCTTGCCTTCGCTTGACCATCTGCTGACATCAACAATACTTTAGGCGACGTCAATTTCTGGAGACATGTATGAAACGAATATTACTTGCTTGCCTCACGCTGTTTGCCTTGCCATCGACCGCGGCCGATCAGCCCAACATACTGGTGTTCTGGGGGGATGATATCGGGATTACCAATATCAGTGCCTACAGCGACGGCATCATGGGTTATCGCACGCCGAACATCGACCGTATCGCCGATGAGGGCATACGCTTTACCGACTACTACGGCGACCAGAGTTGCACCGCCGGGCGCTCGACCTTTATCACCGGCCAGTCCGGCCTGCGTACAGGGCTGACCAAGGTCGGCTTGCCGGGTGCCGATCTGGGTTTACAGGACCGGGACATCACCATTGCCGAGGTGTTGAAGAGCAAGGGTTATGCCACCGGTCAGTTTGGCAAGAACCACCTCGGCGACAAGGATGAGTACCTGCCCACCAACCACGGCTTTGACGAGTTCCTGGGCAACCTCTACCACCTCAACGCGGAAGAAGAGCCGGAGGACGTGGACTACCCGCAACAGCCCTGGTTTGCCAAACGCTTTGGTCCGCGCGGGGTGATTCATTCCTATGCTGACGGGCGCATAGAGGATACTGGACCCTTGACCCGCAAGCGGATGGAAACCGCCGACGAGGAATTTATCGCCGCGGCGAAGAAGTTTGTGGACAAGTCAGTTGCTGGCGACAAACCTTTTTTCGTGTGGATCAATACCACGGGTATGCACTTTCGTACTCACCCAGCTGAAAAACACCGCGGCAAGTCCGGGCAGGGATTTTACAACGATGTGATGATAGCGCATGACGAGATGGTGGGTGAGATGCTGGATCAGCTGGACGATCTTGGCATAGCCGACAACACCATAGTGTTTTATTCCACCGACAATGGGGTGCATTACAACACCTGGCCCGATGCGGGTATCACGCCGTTTCGCAGTGAGAAAAACTCCAACTGGGAGGGGGCGTACCGGGTGCCGGCCATGGTGCGCTGGCCGGGCAAGATACCCGCGGGCGTGGTATCGAACAATGTGATGTCGCACCTGGACTGGATGCCGACCCTGGCGGCGGCCGCCGGTGATGCGGAGCTCAAGTCGAATCTGCTGAAAGGTACCCGTATTGGTACCAAGCGGGCGAGAGTCCATCTCGATGGCTACAACTTCCTGCCCTACCTGACCGGGCAGACCGAGCAGAGCCCGCGCTACGAGTTCCACTATATCAACGACGAGGGCCTGCCGGTGGGGGTGCGCGTCGGTGACTGGAAAATTGTGTACGCGGAGAACCGCGCCAAGACCATGGCCCTGTGGGCTGAGCCCTTTGTTACCCTGCGCCTGTTCAAGATCTTCCACCTGCGCCGGGACCCCTTCGAGCGCGCCGACCACAATTCCAACAGCTACTGGGACTGGATGATCGACAAGGTGCCGCAGGGTTATCTCGGCCTGGCCACCACCGGTCAGTTTCTTGAGACCTTCAAGCAATACCCGCCCAGCCAGCGTCCGGATTCCTGGTCCATCGACAAGTTGACGGACCTGATGTTTAAAGACCTCGAATAAAGGCCTTGATCCGTGCCCAGGCCTCCTCAGCCTCGGGCACGCCCGCATTCAGCAAACCGTGCCAGCCGTGAATCATGCCTGGCCAGCTTTCCACAGTGACCTCAACGCCACTTAAGGTGGCGTTTTTAGCCAATTCCAGAGCCCCGGGTGCCATGGTGTCATGCTCACCCACTTGCAGGTACAGCGGGGGTAAACCTCGCAGTTCAGCGAAACAGGGGGAGAGTTTGGGATCATCCAGCGCCAATTGGCCCTGGCTGTAGTCACGCGCCCGGTTTTGGACCCATTCCGGCGTCAGAAACGGGTCGCGGATGGCAGGGTAATCGCTGACGCTGAGGTCGAACCAGCCGGTAACGGAAACAAAACATGCGGGCATGGGCAGGTCATCATCACGCGCGCGGATGAGAGTTGCCAGCGCCAGTGCGCCACCACAGGATTCACCCAGAACCACGATTTGCTCGGGACGAATGCCCGCCTCCAGTAATCCCCGGTAAGCATTGAAGCAGTCATCGTGGGCTGCGGGGTAGGGGTGCTCCGGCGCGAGGCGGTAGTCTGGCAGGACTACCGGTATATCCAGGGCGCGGCAGATCAGTTCGCCGTAAAAATGGTAGGCATCCAGATTGCAGGAGACAAAGGCGCCGCCGTGGTAGTGCAATGCCACCAGCCCGTCTCTATTGTGGTGTGGCAGGGAGTGCCACCCGCAACGCACACCTTCATAGGCTTGCAGGTCAATGCTCAGGTCGGCGCTGGTAGGGTGGCCATGAAAGGGTGTCATGGTTTCTCGAACCACCTGGTAATCTGCAGAAGGGCTGGCGAAATCCGCGGGTACACTTTTGATAATCGCCTTCAAGATATCACTGCTCATGTGCTACAACACCCTCATGGAAACGGCGACCGATTATACCCCGCTATTCATCAGGTGAAGATGCGCCTGGAACACGTACACGAATCCCGAGCGCGACTTCAGGGCCGCCCGGCAGCCAAAACTGGATGAGGGCCATGGCGGTGTGATTATTGGTGAGGACGCGCTTAAAGCAGTGGTATAACCGGGCCTGTCAGTCGGCACCTGCCGGGCCCAGAACCTGTAAGGCGTAGTCAAAAACACCCTGTGCATCCACCCGGGTTCTGTAGCCCTCAACGAAAATCTTGCCCACTATTTTCATATCCGGATTCACCACATACACGCCGGGGTAGGGAATGCCGTAGGCGTCGTCCCCCGGAGTGTACTCGGTATTGAGGATATCCAGGGCCTTGATGCTGGTGGCATCAATGTCCGATAGCAGTGGGTAGCTGATACCGTGCCTGGCGACAAAGACCTGTTGCAAATTCGGCGTGTCGTAGGTCAGTGCGACCACGGCAATACCCGCCTCTGTAAAAGGTGTAATATTTTCTTGCAACTGCACGAGCTGCCGCATGCAGAAGGGTCACCAGTCGACGGAACGATTGGCCATGAAAACCATACCCTTGTCGCTGATGAACTCGCCCATATCGGTGATGGTCTGGCCCTGGTACTCGGCCAGCAGGGGAGGAAAGCGATCGCCGATGGCTAGACCGGGATCGAAGGTGTCGGTATCCGCCGGGACGAACATATCGGCAACCAGCTTCTCTATGGTCATCTCTTTCAGCGGGATGCGAAACAGGTAAATACTCCCCGCTGCGATGACAATAAACCCCAGCACTCCCAACAGTGCTTTCTTCATACGGCTTTCCTCCGATCGGGTATGCCAGAGTATACCCGCGCCGGGTAACCGGTGCACCCACATGGCGGGACAATACGAGCTCCGAAATTGATGGCACAGGTAAGTTCGATGGACACACGGGATCTATTGAAAGGTGCAGTGTTGCTGCACAACCAGTTCCTGCGGACTTTTGACTATGAGACGCGCCAAATTTCCCTCAATCGGGAACAGACCGTGCTGGCAGCGGACAGCAGTTTCAAAATTGTGGTGGCCTGCCAGGCCCGGGCGTAGCCAACTGGCTGGATACCGAGTGTCGGTCCTTCGGTATTATGTTCTGGCGTTTCCAACTTCCAGAGGAGCCCATCGAACCCCTGCACACCGAGTTGAGTACCCTCTAGCGCGGAGGTCCAAATCGCTCACGGAAGTCTACCAGCTCGAATTCAAAGTCTTCGCTAGCTAGAAACTCCGCATCGGTCTTGCCCGCGTGAGTCTGGTGCTTGTACCAGTCCGAATAACTCGCCAGCTCACCGGACAGGGACTGGTAGTGACTGGAGTATGTTTTCACTTGAACCCGTGGTGTATCGGTGCCCAGATCGAACTGCATCAGCCGGTACCAGCCATCGCCGATTCCCGGGGCGATCTTGCGATAGGGGTCCAGCGGCTGACCCGCGTCGATGCCGGCCTGGCCGCGGTGTTGGTAGTCGGCCAGAATCTGGTAGACCTTGTGCCCGGAGCTGTTGTCATCCACCCGCCAGCTGTGGCCGTGGAGGCTCATAGGCTTGTTTGCCGTTTTTTCATGGCTGGAGGGAGCGGTTTGTCGGCCTAGTTTACATGAGTGCAGCTACCCGTTCCCGCAGGCGCGGAATCAGCTCCGCCTCGAACCAGGGGTTGCGGCGCAGC
>JAPUKZ010000312.1 GCA_027295405.1 Gammaproteobacteria bacterium | reverse complement strand
GTCAAGAAGAGTGTGGCGAACTCGGCCAGGCGCCCGATAGTGATTGCCATCGATGCCGGTCACGGTGGTGAGGACCCGGGTGCCAGCGGGCCGGGTCGGGTTCGTGAAAAAGATGTGGTACTGGCGATCGCCAGGGAGACCCATGCCCTGTTCATGAACGACAAGGGTTTCCAACCCGTGCTGATTCGCAAGGGTGATTACTACGTGGGGCTGAAAAGTCGCCGGGACCTGGCGCACAAGGTGCAGGCGGACCTGCTGGTGTCGATCCATGCGGACGCCTTCAAGAGCCCCAAGGCTAAAGGTACGTCCGTGTATGCCCTGTCCGAGCGGGGCGCTTCCAGCACTTTTGCCAGCTTCCTGGCCCAGCGTGAGAACGCTGCCGACCTTGTCGGTGGCGTCAGTCTGAATGACAAGGATGAACTGTTGGCACAGGTGCTTTACGACATGTCCATGAGTCACTCCCTGGATGCCAGTATCGGCCTGGGTACCCGGGTACTCCATGAGATGGACCTGATCTCCAGGCTGCATCGACAGCAGGTGGAGCAGGCCTCTTTTGCCGTGCTCAAGTCACCGGACATTCCCTCGATCCTGATTGAAACCGGGTTTATTTCCAACCCGGATGAGGCGAGAAAGCTGAGCACCCGTGATTACCAGCGCAAGATTGCCCGCGCCATTCACAAGGGCGTCACTTCCTGGTTTATTGAGCATCCACCGGCGGACACACTGCTGGCCTGGCAGAAACAGCAAATCAAGCGCGAGTACGTGATTCATCGCGGTGATACGCTGTCGGAGATCGCCCAGCGGTTTAATGTCACCGTGATGACACTGCGTAGCCACAATGCTCTCTCCAACAACAGGATCCGTGTGGGTCAGAAACTGCTCATTCCGGCCAGCTGATGTCCAGAATTCATTTGTTGAGCCCGCGTCTGGCTAACCAGATTGCCGCTGGTGAGGTGGTTGAGCGGCCCGCCTCCGTGGTCAAGGAGCTGTTGGAAAACGCCCTTGACGCCGGCGCCCGGCGGGTGGATGTCGAGGTTGAGTTGGGCGGTACCCGGCTGGTGCGGGTGCGCGATGATGGCGCCGGCATGGACGCAGAGGATCTGCCGCTGTCGCTGAGCCGCCACGCGACCAGCAAGATCAACTCACTGGAAGACCTGGAGCGTGTCGGCAGCCTGGGCTTTCGGGGTGAGGCGCTGGCCAGTGTCAGCTCGGTTTCGCGTCTGGCTATTACTTCCAATACCAGTGATAGCAGCTCGGCGGGTCTGCGCGCCGAGTGCGAGGGCAGCACCATGGAGGTGAAGGTCAAACCGGCGCCGCATCCGCGCGGCACCACCGTGGAAGTGCGTGACCTGTTTTTCAACACCCCGGCCCGGCGCAAGTTTTTGCGCACCGAAAAAACCGAGTTCAACCATCTTGAGGAAGTGCTGAAGCGCCAGGCCCTGAGCCGCTTTGATGTGGCATTCCAGTTGCGTCACAACCAGCGCACCGTGCATCAGCTGGCGGCCTGCGATTCGGAACTGGCGCGTGAACGCCGGGTGGCATCGGTCTGTGGCCCGGCGTTCATGGAGCAGGCGCTGTATATCGAAACCGATATCGGCGGGCTCCAGTTGTGGGGGTGGGTGGGGCTGCCCACGTTTTCCCGCAGCCAGGCCGACCTGCAGTATTTTTATGTCAACGGCCGCGTGATCAAGGACCGCTTGGTGAGTCACGCGGTAAAACAGGCCTACCGGGACGTGCTTTACCACGGTCGCCATCCCGCCTTTGTCCTCTTTCTCGAGCTCGATCCGGCGTCGGTGGATGTGAACGTGCATCCCACCAAGCAGGAAGTGCGTTTCCGCGATGGCCGCAGCGTTCACGACTTTATTTTCCGCAGTTTGCACCGGGCCCTGGCGGATGTGCGCCCGGCGGATCAGTTGGCAGGACAACTGGAGCCGGCGCAAATTACCGCGCTGGCGGAGCCGGGCCAGGAAACCCTGGCCTGGGGTCGGCCGGGGGGCGCAATCGCGCCTGCCAGGGGAGGCTCCCGGCCAATGCCGGGTCAGGTCGGTGAACAGTTGCAGGCCTACCGGCAGTTGTATGCCAGCTCTTCAGCGTCTATGCGGCTGCCAGAGACGGCCGCGGAGGACGTGCCGCCACTGGGATTCGCCCTGGCTCAATTGCACGGTGTGTATATTCTCGCTGAAAACCGCGACGGCCTGGTGTTGGTGGATATGCACGCGGCACACGAGCGCATTACCTACGAGCGGATGAAGGTTTCCCATGGTGGCGAGGGTATCCACAGCCAGCCGTTGCTGGTGCCACAGGCCGTGGCGGTCAGCGCCCGCGAGGCGGATTGCGCCGAGACCCATCGCGAGCTGTTCAGCCAGCTGGGCCTGGTGGTGGAGCGTGCCGGTGAGGAATCCCTGGTGTTGCGCGAGGTGCCGGTCGCCCTGCGCGATGCCGACATGGAGCAACTGTTGCGGGATGTGCTCTCGGATTTGCTGGTTTATGGCAGCAGTGACCGCGTGGCGGCACACATCGATGAATTATTGTCGACCATGGCCTGTCACGGCTCTGTGCGGGCCAATCGCCGCCTCACTATCCCGGAGATGAATGCGCTGCTGCGTGATATGGAAGAAACCGAGCGCAGCGGACAGTGTAACCACGGCCGTCCCACCTGGACCCAGCTGGGTATGGATGAACTGGACAAGCTGTTTTTGCGGGGGCGCTAGTTGACACAGCACACCAGGCCCAAACCCCTGTTGATCTGCCTGATGGGGCCTACCGCTTCCGGCAAGACTGACCTGGCCATCGAGTTGGCGGAAACCCACAACTGCGAGCTGGTCAACGTCGACTCGGCGCAGGTATACCGCGGCCTCGATGTCGGCAGCGCCAAGTCTGACTACCCCCACCACCTGATCGA
>JAPUKZ010000311.1 GCA_027295405.1 Gammaproteobacteria bacterium | reverse complement strand
CACCAGCCTGTATGAACACGCGGTACTGCTGTGGTTGATGTGCCCCCTGTTAATGTACTGGATTGGGCGTATCTGGCTGCTGTCCTCACGTTCCCTGGTGCACGGCGATCCCGTGGTGTTCGCCCTGCGCGACCGCGCCAGTTACGTGGTACTGATCTGCGGTCTGGCTATTCTGCTGGGAGCCAAATAGCCAGTGTGCATCCGGGGCGCCGGCCGCCGGATGAGCACTGGTCAGTTCCAGAGTCGCTTGCGCAGGTAGCCCAGCAGCCTCGGTTCGGGAGGCTCGGGCAGGGCAGCCATTGCCACAATCCGGCGCGAGGCCTGGACAATGAACTCCCGCGGAAAACCCAGGCTGATCAACATCGCGAGCTCCTGCAAATCCTCCGCCTCACCACGGTAGTGCCGGGCGTCGCTATAGATATTCCAGATCAGCACATCACTGTAGTCGACCGCACCATCCCCGTTGATATCATCCACCATCCGCACCGCCAACCCATCCAGCTCCGCCAGTATTTGCGCACGGCCCGGCAGCTTGTCATCGTGCTCAAACATCAGCCACTGGTAGCAGGCCTCGGTGAGCAGGGAAACGCTATTGCGCAGTTCCCCAAACTTGTACCCCGGCACTATGGCGTGCCACTCACCGCGAATCCTGACCGGCGCCTCAGCCATAACCAGATCCATATCGCTGTCGTAGCTGTCGCCGCCACGGGCACTCACGAGGTAGAGATCTTGTTCCCGCAGCTGCTCCGCGGGCAGAAACACCACCCCCATCCAGAGCGCTTTATGGGAAGCGCTAAGGGCATCCCAGGCTGCCTGCCCTTTCCAGGCGACCATGGTTTCCGGGTCGTGGCTGTACAAGCGGGCGATGATTTCTTGCGGCCGCTCCAGGCTCGCAACCGTGACCTCGGCCGCAGCAATACCACCGTTGAGCTGAACGTGAAAACAGCCAGCGAGACCCAGCGAGAACAATAGCAGCACAGAAAGTCGAAGCATGGGCGCTACAGTAGGTAGCCGCGAACTGCGGGTCAAGCCGGGTCCGGCACGCGGGCTATTGACCGGTCCCAAACAGTGCCACAAATAACGCCTCAAGCTGTCTCAAAGTCTCACGCTGGGGATATAATACGCGCTGTTTGGAGGACGCGCATGGGCTGGTGGAAGAGACTTTTGGGGAGCGGTAACGAAGCGGCGAGGCCGGAGTCGGCCATGAGTTCAGGTGACGGTCTGGCGGCGGAATTATCCGCCCCGACCGTGATAGACTTTTCCAGCCTGCCCGCCCTGGCAGCACAGAGGTCTGCAGAGTACGCACAGGCTCAGCCCTTTCCCCATATCATGCTGGAAGATTTTCTGTCCAGCAGTGCGCTGGATCGCCTGCTGGCGGAATTTCCGGGGCCGGAAGAACAGCTCAGCTGGCGCAAGCTACGCGCCGAGTCCCCCGCCGCCGGTCTGGTGCAATACAACAAACTGGGCATGCCGGTAATCGATGAAATGCCCCCCAGCGTGCGCGAGCTGGTGTGGGAACTGAACTCCGGAACCTTCATCCGCTTTCTGGAGCGGCTGACCGGCATTGATCAGCTGATCGCCGACCCCAAACTGCGCGGGGGCGGCATTCACCAGGTACTGCCCGGGGGCGTGCTCGGCGTCCATGCGGACTTTACCAATCACGCTGACTACCAGTTGAACCGACGCCTCAACATACTGATCTACCTGAATCGGGACTGGCCTGCGGAGTACGGCGGTGATCTGGAGTTGTGGTCAACGGATATGTCCCGCTGTGTGCGCAAGATCCGCCCGCTGGCCGGACGTTGTGTCATTTTCAATACCAGCGCGGATTCATTCCACGGTCATCCGCGCCCCCTGGCTTGCCCGAGCGGTGTCACCCGCAAGTCAATAGCGCTGTATTACTACAGCAAGGGGCGCCATGACCGCGAAGTGGAGCCCACCAGCATCACCGACTGGCAGGAACTACCAGAGGTACCCCTGCCGGCGGCAGAGTAGCCAGCTCAGGCTCGAGTTTCGGGATCGTCCGGCCAGGCAGGCAAATTTTTCGCGGCGAGTCGTTGCAGGCGATTGCGGGAGCGCTGCAAGGATTCCTCCAAAAAACGGAAGGCCTGCTCGGGTACTTCTCCGAACAGGGTGGGACTTCGTCGCAAGCTGTGAAAGCCTCCGGGCCATAAACCATGCAACTGGACCCGGTGTCGTTCAATCTCCACCTGGCGGTCCGCATAGGATGACGTGGTGACACCTCCGTGAAACTGGTGGAAGGACCCCTCCCCGGGCAGGACTATTACCCGTGTACCGGGCAACATACCCAGGCTGCGATATATATGCAGGTTGATACTGCCGCCGCCGGGCAGGGTAAAGCTGGGGTCGGCATAGCCAATCTTGCGGAAGTTTACTGCAGCCGCGAACAGGCAATTACACTCCATGATTGGCTGCAGATAACCACGGCGGTTGGCCCCGCTAAAGGAGGCAATATTAAACAGCTCGTAGCCATCGTGGCGCCAATCGACAGTAGCCATCAGCGCGCGCTCATGGGCCAGCGCTTCCGCATCGGTCTCATGTAAATGCTGCTCCTGCTCACCAAGGTGATAACCGGGAACCACAACCAGGGCATCTTCACTCAGGGCAAGGGCATCCAGAGCGGTGCGGACGACACCCGGGCTGGCCATTCTGGCGCCATCCAGTATCAGACCTATGGCCGAACCACGGCACTGCTCGAAGGCAAAGTTGATGGCCGGAACCGGACTTTCGCCCTGCTCCTGACGCAGGAAGTAGCGGAAATTGGCGGGCAGCTGTCTGACCATCTCGTTGCCAAGCTCGGCGCTGGAATTGTTCTCGACCACGATAAGCTCATAATCGTCGGCGCTCACACCCCGCTGGTAATCCGCAGCCAGCGTCAACAGCGTGCGTTCCAGCTGCTCGGGCATCCGGTAGGCACATACGATGATGGAAAGGACGGGAGTGCTCACTTGCTGACTACCAGTTCAGGGGGGTCCAGAATTGTCCAGCCGCTGTCATCTCCGCCACCGGCGCATGCTTGCACATTCCGGAGTACAACGACAATTCGCGCGCAAACTAGTTCAGCCAGCGAATTTTTGCAGTAATATAACACTAATAATGTACAGATATGACGAAGAATTTTATCGCTACATCAACGCAGGCGCGCTGCGATCTGCGGAAATCATGATCCCCCTGGTGCAAGCATCTATCCCGCTCACTATTGGATCAATACTGGACGTCGGCTGCGGTGCGGGGGCCTGGCTGTCGGTATGGAAAAAGCAGGCCTGCGTCGTTTTGGGACTGGATGGTTCATACCTGAACAACGCTAAACTGCTGATAGAGCAAGGTGAATTTTTGCCCCGGGACCTGCGCCAGCAGTTCTCTCTGCGGCGTCAGTTTAACCTGGTGCAGTGCCTGGAGGTGGCGGAGCATTTACCGCCCGGTCGCAGCCACAGCCTGGTGGAGGATTTGTGCAAGCACGGCGATCTGGTTTTTTTCTCCGCCTCACCCCCGGGCCAGGGCGGCGAGAACCACATCAATGAACAGCCCTACGCCTACTGGCGGGATCTGTTCGCAGAGCAGCACTATACAATGTATGATCCATGGCGCAGGCAGCTGATGCACAACAACTCCGTTATGCCATGGTATCGCTACAATTCTTTTTTATTCGTTAACGCCAACAAGCACCCACAGTGCCACGCTGCACTGGACGCCAGCCGCATTGATGAAGGGTCAGATCCCGAGGATATTTCCCCGCCTGGCTACCAACTGCGAAAGCGATTGATCCGGCTGTTGCCGATCAAAGTGGCAACGGGACTGGCAATCACCAGGAAAACCGTCTTCAGATGGGCAAACCGGATTTGATCATGTCGAACACCAGTGAGCCTCAATCCGCATTGAAACTAGGCCTGGTCGTGCCCTGTTTCAATGAGGAACAAGTACTTCCGCAGTCGGTGGCAAAGCTGCACGCCGAGCTGGAGCGCCTGATTGACGCGGGCAACATCCGCCCGGACTCAAAGATCTATCTGGTAGATGATGGTAGCAGCGATGCCACCTGGCAGCGGATCGAGTCCTTCGTGGACGCCGGACTACCTGTGGTGGGGCTAAAATTGACCCGCAACTTTGGCCACCAACACGCCCTCTATGCCGGCCTGATGGAGGCCGAGGGTGATGCCCTGATCAGCCTTGATGCTGATTTACAGGATGACATTTCAGCCATGGAAGAAATGCTGGATGCCCTGGGCAAGGGTAGCGATAGTGTGTTCGCCGTGCGCGAGGATCGCTCCAAGGACACTGTGTTCAAGCGCTGGACGGCTGCTGCTCACTACGGGCTTTCTGCAGCCATGGGTATTGAAACCGTCAAAAACCACGCCGACTATCGCTTGTTGAGCCGCCGCGCTGTCGAGCTGCTGCGCGAGTACCGGGAAACGAATCTGTATTTACGGGGAATCATCCCGCAGTTGGGCCTGCCTGCCAGCCAGGTGTATTTTCGTCGTGGGGAGCGCCCGGCAGGAAAATCCAAATACAATTTCTGGCGTATGCTGAGTCTCTCCATCAAAGGCGTGACCTCTTTCTCTATTGCACCGCTGCGGATGATTGCCGTCATGGGTTTATTAATTTTCACAGTTTCCATGGCACTGGTGGCCTGGGTCCTGTACGCGGCCTTCTTCATCGATGAGATCATCCCGGGCTGGGCATCTACCGTACTGCCCATGTACTTGTTGGGGGGCTTCCAACTACTGGCCATCGGTATTGCCGGTGAATACATCGGTAAAACCTATATGGAGGTAAAGCGCAGACCCCTGTACCACCTGGAACGGAAATTAAGCGCAGCCGAGCAAACAGCTGCAGCGAATAACTCCGGGGATTAGGCGAATCCCCGCGGATAGGAATGACCCAGCTCCAAGAACTCAGAAACCCGGATAACTGGATTTATCCGAAGGTACTCGCACTTTACGGGATCTTCCTGTTGGCTACTCTTGTGCTGCACGCCTGTCGCGACGCCGGCCTGGCGCTGTTTCTGGCGGTATCAGTAGCAGCCTGGATTATCATAGGCTGGGGTCAGCTGGCGCTGTTCAACGCGCTGCACGAAGGCCTGCATCTGCGCTTTGGCAATCCCCATCGCGAGCGACTCGCGTTTCTCTTAACCGCCTGGCCAGTAGGATTCAGCGAGAACTATCGGCAGGTTCATCTCGACCATCATCGCTATCTGGGCGATCCACAGCGGGACCCTGATTATGTGAACTACGCAAACTTTCCCCGCAGCAGGCGGCAATTTATCGCCCGCTGCCTGATGAATCTCTCGGGCGTGTATGCGCTGCTGCAATTTCTCGGCTTGCGCCAGGCACTGCCTTGCGCACCAGATCGCTCGACTGAACGCGAGCACAGCCGGGTCGGGACCAGGAATATGCTGCTGACTCAAGGCCTGATACTGCTGGCGTTTTCCAGCACAGTGGGCTGGCAGTACTACCTGTGGCTGTGGCTGGTACCGCTGCTGACTTTCGGCAAGTTTTTTGCGTTTGCCCGCACCTTCAGTGAGCATGCCAGCCCGGACAACCGCGTCACCGTGCGCACTATTACCGGCTCAGTGCCGGGCGAAAAGGTACTGGGCATGTTTTGCTTCAACTACCATGCGGAACATCACGAGTATGTGTTCGTGCCCTGTAACCAGTTGCGGGTAGCCCACCAACTGTCAGGCGCTGAACTTTATGACTCACAGCGCCAGGACGAGCCCCGTTACGAGCATTACCAGGGCGGCTATCTGCGCTTGCTTTGGCAATGGTTCAGGGCGCTGCCGTGGTAATCTTGCAGCAGCACCATGAGCGCTGATTTCGCCTGCAATTACTGTGGGCATACCGGTTTCCTGGGCGTTACCCAGGCCATGCGCGACTGGGAATACGGGGTGGCGGGCGATTACGACTATCGCCAGTGCCTGGCCTGCGACGGCGTGCAATTGCACCCCTTTCCCAGGCTGGAAGATCTCAAGCGGGCCTACGACATTGACTATCACGGTTACGCAGTCAAGGCGCGCCGGGGCTGGTTGTTCTCACTCCTTTACGGGCTGAAGGAAGCGCTGTTCAGAAGGAAGATGTCACTGCTTGTCGACGCCCGATCGCGAGCACTGGACGTGGGCTGCGGCGTGGGTGAGTTCCTGCTGGGGCTTCGCGCCCTGGGTGTCAGTCAGCTCGACGGCATCGATTTCAACGAAACGGTAATTCGGAAGCTGGAAAAGCAGGGTATTAACGGTTTTTGTGGAACCTTTCTCGAGTTCCCGGCAACCGGTCCCGACTACTCATTGATCTCCATGAACAATTACCTGGAGCACACCCTGGACCCGGTTGCCGAACTCCACAAATCCTTCCAATTGCTGCAGCCCGGCGGCACCCTGGTGGGGGAGGTGCCGGGGTTTGACTCCCTGGACCGGCGTCTGTTCCAGCGTTTCTGGGGGGGCAACCATGTGCCCCGCCACACCTATCAGTTCAGCAAGAACTTTCTGCGCAAATGCTTACGGGAAGCGGGCTTTACCGAAGTCCGGATCAGCCATGAACTGAACACCAGTCACTGGGCGCTTTCGATACAAAACCTGATGCAGAGAAACGTTTCCGACTTGCGCAATAATCCAGCCATCGTCCACGGCCGCAGCCGCTACTACCTGTTGTTGCTGCTGCTGTTTGTACCGGTCAACCTGGTCTCGGTCCTGTTGCGCAAATCCGGTTGTACCAAATTCTACGCCCGCAAGCCGGCAACGGGAGCAACCAGCTGATGGCGGAAACCTACACCGCACAGGAATATGCCCTGGGCTATCCTGACGGCATCGAAACCCATTTCTGGCACATCGCCAGGCACCACGCCCTGCTGCGTGCCCTGAAGACACTGCGGATCAAAGACCAGTTGATCCTGGATGTCGGTTGTGGCGTTGGCATAACCACCCGCTTCCTGCACGACCAGGGCTTCAATATTCGCGGTATCGAGCAGGGTGACGCACCGGTTCCGGAACCGAGCCGCACGTATATCACAACCAGGCAGGACCTGTTTGACATGACTGCTGCGCAGAAGCAGGACGTCACCTGTGTGCTGCTGCTGGATGTCCTTGAGCACATGGCTGACCGCGAGGGCTTCCTGACAGAACTCCAGCGCCAGCTACCCAACTGCCAAACCCTGGTGCTTACGGTGCCGGCGCGTCGGGAATTGTGGGGCGAATTCGATCGCTTCTGGGGCCATCAGCTACGCTACGACCGCCCCACACTCGCCGGGGAGTTGAGCCGCTGCGGATTTACCGTGCAGAGAATCAGCTACTACTTCCACCTGGTTTACCTGGCGGGGTTGCTGCTGAAAACTCTGCGGGTGAACCGAAGTAAGGCTTTCAGTTCGCCGCGCAAGTCATGGCCGCTGAGCTTGTTGCACCGTCTGCTGGGTCTCTACGGGCGGCTGGAAAACCGGCTGATTCCCGGTTTCATCCCCGGCTCATCAATCCTTTGTGTCGCCACACGCAGCCCCTGCTAAGCGGCTGTTGAATTCAAGCAGGGCCCGGTGATGCTGTGCAGGCCGGCCATCCTCGCTGCGGATTCCACCGCGAAAGACGTAGTGGTACAGGTACAGGGTTGAGATCACCAGCGCGGCGCCCTGATTCTCCAGTTCCAGGATCAGGCCTTCGTCCAGCACCATGTCGTAATCTACCGGGACTTCAACGCTGAGGGCATTGTCTGGCGCCTCTTGCAGAGGAAACCAGGGACCGGCATTAATACGCATCCGCAACTGTGGCGCTGCCTGCCGTGTCTGCACTTCCACTCGCAAAATCAGGCTGTCGAAAAATACCGCCCGCTGCAAGCCGGCAATAACCGGCGGCAAAACCTGGCGCAGCAAAGCCGCCGAACCGAGTCGCGCGCCACCCCGGCGCCGGGTCTTACAGCTGCCCCGCACTACCTCCCAGCCGCGCATACCCATCAGGAAGCGCGGGTTGTAGAGCACATTCTGGCGGTAGTCGCGGTGGGCCCAGACCCCGTAACCGCGGCTGAACTTGCGTAACAAGGGCGCCGCCAGGGCCAGGAACGGGGCGACCTGGTGTGGCTGAATTTCCGCGTGAATGCCCTTGAACTTGGGGGCTTCATCAACGAAGTTGAACTGGTCCACCACGTGATTGATGGAGTGCCCCTGGGCAGTAATTTCACCCAGCATGTACTCGAGCAGATGTGCGGCCTGTTCGGCGTCAAGCTGTTCGCCAACGTTTTCCGCACCCATGAAGGGCGCCCAGTAGGAGAAGCGGCCGTTCACCAAATCGCTGTAATCATCGTTGCTCAACCACTGGATGCCGGTCTCCGTCTGCAGCGGGTCCTTGTCCACACGAAACTCCATGGAAAGACCGGGGAAGGCGGTGCAGGCCAACTGGTAAAACTCGCGGATGCGGTGGTTCACAAAGGCATGGTAGTGGGTGTACGCCGCCGCCTCCGCAGGCGGGATCGCATCCACCCCCGCAATGCCCTTTGACTGCAAATACGCCCCGAAGCCGGTAATCTCAGCCAGCTTCTGCCGTGGCTGGAGTTTCCGCAATTGCCATTTGCCGAAGGCGTGCCACAGCTCTTCCCAGCACAGGAAGCCGCCGCGAAAACACCGATAGCAGGCACAATGCCGGTGCAGCTCGGCCAACTGGTGCAGCCAGGCCTGTTGGGTGTCCGCGTCGATCAGCAGACGCTGGGCCAGAGTGATGCCATTGGGGGTGTTCTGCTGCAGAATCTGGTGTGAATAGGCGACCCGGACGATCACCGACAAACCCGCCCTGTCGGCGGCGGCCAGCGCCCGATGCAGCTGGCGGACATAAAACGGGTCATAGCGCGGCTGCAGCTGATCCACCTGGAAACCGCGCCAGGGCACGACCAGGATAATGGTATTGAAACCGTCATCTGCAATGCAGCGCAGGTCGGCGGCCAGTTGACGTGGCTGCATCACCTGCCACATATTCAGGGCCCAACCGTCGGCAAAATAGTGCGCAGCTCTGACAAACTCCGGATGCTGTGGAGTTCCCTGCAGAGCAATATCCAGTTTGTAACGCGCGCTGCGCCACCAGCGATACCAGCGCTGCCCGATCTCGCTCACTGCAGCGCCCGGTTTCGGATATGCAACTGTTGCAGCCGCCGCTCCAGATCCGGCACTGCGGCCAGGGCCACTTCGAAGCGCGCCTCCGCCATTTTGTAGAGCTGCAAGTCATGGCGATTCGCAGCTCGCACTTCATCCATGACAGGTTCCAGCTCCCGCTCTACCGCCTGCCGTCGCTGGGCGACAGTGAGCGCTTCATCAACGCTGCTGTTCTGGCGCTGGTAGGCCAGATCAAGCTGCGGAAACTGTTCCTGCAACAGATACTCGAACAATACCATGCTTTCATCGTAGCGGTGCACAAGGCCCAGCAGGGGCGTAGACTCAAGTGTTGCCACCGCCAGCTCATACAGTTCACCCAGGTCCTCACCCAGATAGTTGCCGGAACAATAGCGGGTGTGAAAATCCTTCACTACCGGACCGGGCATGGGCTGCAACTGCCAGCGTACATAGTCCAGAAATCCCACCTCCCTGGCCTTCTTCGAACCGGGAGTATTGGCCGGTTGCTGACGCCGCTCAAAATTGTAGACCGACCTTATACGCTCAATCGGGTCACGCAGGAACAGTGTCAGGTGCAGTTCAAGATCCGCCATCTGCGGCAAGGGGAAAGTGATCCAGTGACTGGACATCGCTTGCAGTTGTGGCTGCTCGCGCAGGAAGGGTTCCAGGTAGGTCGCGCCCTGGCGCATGGCATCATCGTCGCGATGGTCCATGAAAGCGTCACCCAGGCAACGCTGCAGGCTCCAGTCGAAGGTGGACCCTGCATTCTTGAACATATGCGCGTGCAGAAGTACCTGTCGCTCCGCGGCGGGGCTGGCACCCCACCTCCCGGGAAGTAGACGGGCGAGCGTACCAGCCACTTTCACCCCGAGTTCTCACTCAGACGTTGGCAGCGCTGGCGAAACTCCGCCAGCTTTTCCTCGAATCCCGGAATCTCCCAGATCGCCTCATCCAGTTTTTGATTGGCGAAGCGATACAAGGCCATATCGAAGCTGTTATTGGCCAGCACCTGCGCCTGCAATTTTCCCAGTTGACGCAGGGCACTGAGCACCCTGCCATTGAAATCGCGACTGACCCTCCCTCTGCCACTCACATTCTGCTTGATATAAGCGAGATCCAACTCGGGAAAATACTCGTGCAGTGCATGTTCAAATGCCACCATACTCTCATCATAGCGATCCACGACGCCGACACACCGAATTCCCCACAAATTATCAATCGCCTCCTTCAGGGTACGAAAATTTACTTCCCGCAACCGTTCTGCCTCATGTTTTCCAGCGATATTGCAGGTCTGGTAATCACGGATGGTGCGCGACACCTCCGGTTGCATCCGCCAGGCCACGTAGCGGCGAAAGTTCATCTCCTTGGCCGCCATGGCTCCAGGGGTGTCCGCATCCTGTTGCCGTTCAAAGGCGTATACCGACGCGATGCGTTCCAGCGGGTGACGCAGGAAATAGACCGGCTCAAATCTCATACCCTCCGCCTCTGGTAGCGGCCGGCACAGGCAGTGGCTGGAAACCGCCTGCAAGTCGGTTCGTTCCCGCAGCAGTGCCAGCAGGTGCGAGGCACCGCACTCCCGCATTTTCTTGTCATCACGGTGATCGAGAAAGCCGTCACCAAAATTGCGTTGCAGGCTCCAGTCAAAGGTTGAGCCTGCGTTCTTGA
>JAPUKZ010000310.1 GCA_027295405.1 Gammaproteobacteria bacterium | reverse complement strand
TTGGCGCGGCGCTCAGTGAAACCGGGCAATAGTACACGTGAGGCAGCCACCGCCGCTACCAGCAACAGAATACCTGTCAGGATACTCCTCCAGACCACAGTCCACCCCCGCTTGATAGCGTCTGCTCAGCGACAAGCGTGCTCCAGGCGAGCCCCGCAGACTGTCACTCATAGACTATCAACATGGCACGAAACAGTTTGCTCAGGAAACGCTTCTGCCGCTCGATATTTTCCGCTGCCAGTATATCGCCCTCCGCCAATGCCGCGAATAGGTTCTGCGACAGAAAATAGCCGGTGGTCAGGTTGAACATGGCAATCACATGGATGGCCAGGTTGGCCCGGTCTTCAATCGTGCTGCCAACCATCGCCTCGATGCTGTGGCCACCCTGCACCACCAACCGGTCCAGCCATTGCTGCATCAGTTGGTTGCCCACTGACTCCCGTTCACCTTGCAGGGCCTGCTGAAACAAGGCCGCAATAGGCGGATGCTGCAGCAGAATGTCTGTCATCAAGCCGGGCAACTCGGTATAGACCCTCAGCCCCGGGGTTTGCGCCAGGTGCTCATCCATGGCCGTCGACATGGGCTTGAGCGCGCGCTCAAGTACCGCGGCATACAATTCCTGCTTGCTGGAAAAATGGTTGTACAAGCCGGGTTCGGTGATCCCCGCGCTGCGCGTAATCTGGCGCAGGGATGTCCCCTCGAAACCGTGTCGCGCAAACAGGGGCTCCGCCGCGTCCAGTATTCTCTGCGCGGTTTTCTCCCCCTTGCTCAGCTTCACTGTGTCCGTCATTTTATTAATATATATTAATTTATTTTAGTACTTTGTCTGCAGATATCTGGATATTAGCCCATTATTGCTGATAATATCCATAATTATATTAACAGTCGATAATTTAATTACTTAGAGGTACCCCTATGACCGTGGATGTCAGCACGCTGGTCAGCGACGACGCTGCCTGGATCAGCCGCAAAGTCTGGACCGATACCGCCGTGTACGAATTGGAAAAACAGGCGATTTTCGGGAAGTCCTGGCTATTTCTCGGGCACGAATCACAAATTCGCAAACCCGGCGATTTTGTGCAGGCTTGCATGTGTGAAACCCCGATCATTTTATCCAGAGGTCACGACGGTCAGATCCACGCCAATATCAACAGTTGCTCGCACCGCGGGCTGCCGGTGTGTCGGGCTGACAGTGGCAATACCAAACGCTTCATCTGCCCTTACCACAACTGGTCTTACACAGTGGAGGGGGACCTGGTCACCATTCCGCAGGAATCCGATGTCTCCCGGAAACCGGACAAAAGCCAACTGGGCCTCAAGCCGGTGCCGCGGTTGGAATCCTGGCAGGGCATGATTTTTGGCAGCTTTGATACTGATATCGAGCCACTGGAGGATTACCTCGGCGACATGCGTTTCTACCTGGACGCGTTTTTCGACCGCTTTGCGAATGGCATCGAATTCATGGGTGCGCCCCACCGCTGGCTGCTCAATGCCAACTGGAAGCTGCCCATGGAAAACCAACTGGGCGATGTGAATCACGGCACCTTTCTGCACGGCGCCATCATTCCCCGGGAAGCGCAGGAACAGATTGAAGAAATCGGCTACAGCTGCGTTACCGAACCGGGGGGGCATGGGGCCACGTTTCGCCTGATGCCCGAAGGCAGTCCGGTGGCGGACGTCGCCTGGGGGATGGAGGGCATGGGCGGCATGTTTGGCGGTACCGAAGTGCAGGAATATCTGCTTGAAATCCAGGCTCGCGCCGTCGAGCGCGTGGGTGATATCAGGTCACGCATGAAAGGCCTGACCTACGGCATCTACCCCAACCTGTCCTTCCTGTGGTCAAACACCTCCTTCAAGGTGTCACACCCGCGCGGTCCCGGGCAGGTTGAATACTGGTCCTGGGCGGCGGTACCCGCGGATGCGCCGGACCCTGTCAAAAAGATACTGCGCACCAATTACAGCTCCTTCTTCGGCCCTGGCGGAATGCTGGAACAGGAAGATTCGGAAGCCTGGACCCAACAGTATATTGGCAGCAAGATCGACTTCGCCGATGACAAACCCTATTACTACGGCCTGGGCATGGGTGACGAAAAACCTCATCCTGAGCTGCCGGGACTGGTGAGCAAGACCGCCAACGAGTACTACGCTCGAGCGTTCTTCACACGCTGGCGCAAGGCTATCGAAGCACTGGAGGATTGATGTGAATACCGACAAGATCAAGTGTAGCCCGGAACAACAACTCGCCCTGGAACAGTTCTACTACTGCGAGGCACGCCTGCTGGACAGCCGCCAGTTCCAGCAGTGGCTGGGCTTGCTCAGCGAAGACATACAGTACATTGTGCCCTCCCGCCATAACCCGCTGGTGGACAATCGTAAACGCGGCAACGAGGACATGCTCAGCGTCGAGTGGGAACTGGACGACGCTGATTCAATGGGTTGCCCGCTGCGGGAGGAAAACCTGATCCACCTGACGGTGCGGGTGGAACGGGCCTACAAAATGAACTCCTGGGCGGAAAATCCCCCGGCCCGCACCCGTCGCATCGTGGGCAACGTCGAGCTGCTGCAAAAAAACGGCGAACGCTTGTCTGTGATCAGCAATTTCCACCTGCACTACAGCCGACCGGGCTGTAACAATACACTGTACAGCGGACAGCGGCGAGACACCCTGATAGCGCAGGAGGACAGCTACAAGATTGCCCACCGCGTGGTGGTGATGGACTACTCCACCATCGAGGCACCCACCATGGGGCTACTCTTCTAGGGCTACTCTTCCAGGGTCACGCTTCCCGGCGCACGGTGTGCGCCTGCAGCTAGGCCAGCGTCGCCAGCCAGTCGGCCACCGCCTGTCCGATCTCGACCGGGGAATCCTCCTGGATGAAGTGATTGCCGGCTACCGTTACCTCAGTCTGGT
>JAPUKZ010000031.1 GCA_027295405.1 Gammaproteobacteria bacterium | reverse complement strand
GGCAAGGGCCTCTTCCAGCCGTCCCGTTACTCTCAGCGCTGTTCCCAGATTGCTATGGGCCACGGCCAGGTCGGGCCGGATGGAGATCGCTTTTTGGTAGTGGGCGATGGCTTCAGCGTGCCGATCGAGTGCCTGCAGTGTGGTTCCGAGGTTGTACTGGGCCGCGGCGTAGTCCGGGCTATAGTGGACGGCCTTCCGATAGCACGCCAGGGCTTCGTCCAGCTTTCCCAGAGCTTTCAGCACGCTCCCTGAATTGTTGTGCGCGTCAGCGAAATCCGGTTTGATTTCCAGTGCCTGACGGTAATGCGCCAGCGCCTGGTCGAGCCGCCCCAGCGCTTTGTGGGTATTGCCCAGGTTGTAGTGGGCGTCGAAGTGATCTGCTTTGAGCTCCAGGGTCCTGCCATAGTTGGCTATCGCCTCCTCCAGCCGGCCCAGCGCCTTGTGCGCATTGCCCAGGTTGTAGTGGGCATCGCTGTAATCAGGGCTGATGTTGATAGCCTGGCTGAAGCAACTCACTGCGCTGTCGTGCTTGCCCAACTGATAGGCGATGATTCCCAGCAAATTGATAGCAACCGGCTGGTTTGGCCATTTTTGCAGGATACGGTTGCAGAGGGTCTGGGCGCTGGCAAGGTCGCCAGCGGCGTGATACTGCGCTGCTATGTCCAGTGCCTGATCCACATTCAGCATCTGCTGCTGTGCAGTGCTGTGCCGAGGTGCGTCTGGCCGGGATGCTTTCGGCTCGGGGGAGTTTGGCCCCGATGGCTGCCGCAGACCGCGCAGCGTCGATTTACCTTGCGTTACTTTTTTCTTGGACATGGTCTCGTTCTCATAGCACTGCTTAGCCGGGCGTTTTTAACCGGTCCTGATGGTCTCTACGCCAGCGGGTCTCCCCAGCAGCAGCAGGTCCGCCGGTCGCTGGGCGAACAAACCATTGGTGACCACGCCGACGATGGCGTTGATCTGTTCTTCCATTCGCCGTGGCTGTTCAATCCCGAAGTTATACACATCGAGAATAATATTGCCGTTGTCGGTGATTACTCCCTCCCTGTATACCGGGTCGCCGCCGAGTTTGACCAGCTGCCTCGCCACGTGACCGCGGGCCATGGGTATAACTTCTACCGGTAGGGGGAAAGCACCCAATTGCCCCACCAGTTTGCTCTCGTCGCATATGCAGATAAACTCGCGGGCGACTGCCGCCACGATCTTTTCTCGGGTCAGGGCAGCGCCGCCGCCCTTGATCAGCTCCAGTCGTGAGTTGCTCTCGTCCGCACCGTCAACGTAGAAATCTACCTGGTCCACGCTGTTGAGTTCGTAAACCGGGATGCCGTGACCGCGCAGCCGTTGCTCGGAGGCCTCGGAACTGGCCACGGTGGCGTTGATTTCTGCCTTGATAGCCGCCAGACCATCGATAAACAGGTTGGCGGTTGAGCCCGTGCCGATACCAATCACACTATCTCGCTCCAATTTGGGGCGAACATAGGCTAGCGCGGCCTCGGCGACCGCTTGTTTCAGTTGGTCCTGGTTCACAAACCCGCTCTCCGGCTGATTTCTGGCAGCTGCATTATAAGCGGCGGTGTGCGAGTTGACAGCGTTGCTGCTGAAAACTTGCTCACGGTCTGCAAGCCCCAGAGGGCGCGGCTTGAAGCGCAGAGACGCTATAGACTTGTTCAGAGGCTCCCTAGTACTATTGCCCGCTTGCTTTCAACCAGGCCAGCTTTACAGATCATGCCCCAGACTTATATCAAGAAGATACTCGATGCCCGGGTTTATGATGTCGCCCGGGAGACGCCAATTGATCATGCCAGATTGTTGTCGGCGCGTTTCGGGAATCGTATCTTGCTCAAGCGTGAGGATTTGCAGCCGGTATTTTCTTTCAAACTGCGCGGTGCCTATAACAAGATGTACCATCTTTCCGAGCAGGAACGGGCCTGCGGGGTGATTTGCGCGTCGGCGGGAAACCATGCCCAGGGCGTGGCACTGGCGGCGCACCACCTGGGGGTGAAGGCGACTATCGTGATGCCGCGCACCACTCCCCTGATCAAGGTCAACGGCGTGCGCACCCACGGGGCGCGAGTGGTACTCATCGGTGATACCTACGACGAGGCCTTTGCGCATGCGCGGCAGCTGGTGGAGGAGAAAGGGCTGATCTATGTGCACGCCTACGACGATCCCCTGGTGATTGCCGGTCAGGGAACCGTGGGTATGGAAATGATGCGTCAGCATCCGGATCCTATCGAAGCGATTTTTGTACCAGTGGGTGGCGGTGGCCTATTGGCGGGGGTGGCGGCCTATGTAAAATTCGTGCGCCCCGAAATCAAGATAATCGGGGTGGAACCGGAGGATGCGGCCTGCCTGGCGGCGGCTCTGAAAAAGGGCCGTCGCGTGACCTTGCCGGAGGTGGGGCTTTTCGCCGACGGGGTGGCGGTCGCCCAGATCGGCAAGGAGCCGTTTCGGGTGATCCGCGATACGGTGGATGCGGTGGTGACCGCCACTACCGATGAGATCTGTGCGGCAATCAAGGATATTTTTGAAGATACCCGTTCCATCGCCGAGCCTGCCGGGGCGTTGGCGCTCGCGGGCCTGAAAAAGTATATTGAGCAGCATGATTTGCAGGATGCGACATTGCTGGCCATCGACAGCGGCGCCAATACCAATTTTGACCGACTCCGGTATATCTCCGAACGTACCGAAATCGGAGAGAAGCGAGAGGCGGTGCTGTGCGTCACTATTCCCGAGCGCCCTGGCAGTTTCAAGGCGTTTTGTAGCGCCCTGGGCAAGCGCAGTATCACCGAGTTCAACTACCGCTACTCCGATAACCGCGAGGCTCACATCTTTGTCGGCTTGCAGATCGCCGAGGGCGGTGAAGACCGGCAGCAGGTGGTGGCACGCTTGCGAGACAAGGGTTACCCGGTAGAGGACCTGACTGACAATGAAATGGCGAAGTTGCACATCCGGCACATGGTAGGCGGCCGGGCACCCGCGGCAGTGTCTGATGAGGTGGTGTACCGCTTCGAGTTTCCGGAGCGCCCCGGGGCGTTGCTGAATTTCCTGACCCATCTGGGGCAACAGTGGAATATTTCCCTGTTCCACTATCGCAATCACGGCGCCGCTTTCGGCCGGGTCCTGGTTGGCCTGCAGGTTGAGCGCGGTGATCGCAAACGCTTGGCGGAGGTGTTTGCGAGCACTCACTACCGTTTCTGGGAGGAATCTGACAACCCGGCTTACCAGCTGTATTTGAGCTAGGGGGTTGCTTTTTTTTGCTGTTGTACTAAAATCCGGTTAAAAGTGTGAAAAATTACCAAAAATTGCTCTTGAGTTTTAGACACCTAGAGGTGTTGCGGGCTGTAGCGAGAATAATAAGATTCTGTGAGGAAGTGGTGAAGAGGAAGTGGTGAAAAGGAAGCCTGATTTATTACTAATTTTACTGGCCGTATTTGGCTTTGGTGTGGTTGTTACTCTGCTGGCGCCGATGAGTGCCACCCGTTCCGTGGCAGAGCCCGCGTCAGCCCTGCAAGCGGGCGTTATCACG
>JAPUKZ010000309.1 GCA_027295405.1 Gammaproteobacteria bacterium | reverse complement strand
GTGACGATCTGCCCGCCAAACGGCTGGGGCGCCTGTACAGCACCAATCACACGATTGTCAGTATGGTTAATCCCATTGCCTTGCCGTTTTTGCAGAACGGCCGTCCCCGCAGCGGCTTGCTGGCGGGCGTTGGCAAGATCTGGATTGAGCTGGCGCGCGGGGCATTGAATTCGTACCGTACCCAGGTGCAGCACTACAGCGAATGGCCGCGTTTTAATATGCTGGTCAACAGTGTACACAGTTTGCTGGACCAGGATTACCACGGTGATATCAATATCGTGCCCGGATTCAGCTGGTACAACCCGGTCAAGATATTGTCCCACCTGAGCGAAGACGAACTGATGGCCTTGATGCGCGAGGGTGAACGTTCTACCTGGCCGCAAATGGCTGCGATAGAGAATTGCACCAAAATTAGCCGCGCTCTGGATAATATTCTGGAGCGGTATGAGCGCCGCGACCCGAGATCCATTCCCGCGGCACGACGCCGCCCGAAGCGGCTGGCGGTCGGGAAGAAAACCGTTGCTAAAAAAGGCAGCAGGACAAAAAAGCCTGAGCGCAAACTGGCGGCGGTCAAAGCCGCCTGATCAGAGTTTTTCGATTAACCGTGCGCTGCCAGCACCGGCGGTGTGGCGGAATTCTGTGCTTGCTAGAAACCGGTGTTACGGTCAGGCCACGGGTGCGTGGCAGGCCCCATAAATCAACGGTTCCGGCAATGTTACTGATTATGCTGTGAATACGATACTTCTCGTCACTCAGAGAGTGCAGTTCTTCAGCCCTCGAAAGTAAGGCACAATGCGCGCTGAGCGACAGGAGTTGCAACGACACAACTGTTAACCCGCGCCAGCTCGATACATCGAGCCCTGGACCAGATCGGCGGCAAACGCAGGCGTTACGACCCCACTCGCAAATCCGTAGAGTTGTATGACAGTGCCCTCATGGCCGGCCATTGCCTGTGAGAGGCAGTTTTATGAAGACGCGGCGCTGGATAAAGTGGAACTGCGGCCCAGCTAGCCTGTGATGATCCCCTGCGGGGCTGTGGCTGGAAGACCTCTGTTCTATAAGCTCAGGGCCAGTTTGCGGGCGCTGAGCATGGCGCCCTCTATGTACCCCACCTCGTTGCAGTCGCCGATGGATGCCACTTCCATGCCCTCGGCTTTGAGCTGGTCCGCCAGGGTCGGGTTGGGTTTAGCCCCCATGGAAATAATGACCTGCTGGGTACCAATCTCACTGCTTTTCCCGGCAACTGTGTAGCGAACCGAGCTGGCAGTAATCTCGTCAATCTCGACCTGGCGCAACATCTCCACCCCGTGTTCCCGCAATTCGTGCACCACCCGTGCCCGGCGCACGATACTGAGTTCAGCCCCCAGATTTTCAGACGGCTCCAATACGGTAACCTGGCGTCCTCGCGCTACCAGGTATTCCGCCAGTTCCAGGCCCACCAGGCCGCCGCCGATCAGCACGATGCGTTTTGACAGGGGCATCCAGAATTTGCTCAGCAAACGTAGGGCGGCGATATTGCGAGTGAGTTGACTGAGTTGGCCCAGCATCAACATCAGGCGCTGGAACCAGGAAAGCTTTCTGACCGCCGCAGGATCGGAGCCAAACAGCACACCGCGCAATTCCTCACCGTCGAACACATGGCGTTGATCCTTGCCTTTGATCGCCGGGGCGGACCGGTTGGCGCCGATGGCAGTAATAACCAGGTCTGGAGCGAGGGCTTTTACCTCTGCTGCAGTCGCGGTCTTGCCCAACTGGATATCGATGGGCAGCTCCCGTACCGCATCAACCAGATGCTTGACCAGGCGGCCGTTGGGTTCATAGGCCAGGGCGGCGATGCGGGCGGTACCGCCCATGTCTTTCTCCTGCTCCCACAGGCTCACCTGGAAGCCGCGCAGGGCCAGGGTGCGGGCCGCCTCCAGACCGGCGGGACCGGCGCCAATCACCAGTACCCGCTTTTGCGTCGTGGTGGTCTGGATAATCCCCAGTTCCTTTTCATGGCCCACCGCCGGGTTGACTGCGCAGCACACGGCATCGTTGATGAATATCTTGCTGACACACACATAGCAGTAGATGCAGGGGCGGATCTTTTGTGGCTGACCTGCCGCCAGCTTGTTGGGCAATTCGGGATCCGCCAGCAACTTGCGACCCATGGCGACGAAATCAAAATCACCGCGGGCCAGGCCTTTCTGCGCCGCGTCCAGCTCGATGCGACCAACTGCGATCACCGGAACGCTCACCACCTGCTTGACCGCGCGGGCAAACTCCAGGTATCCGCCCGGTTGGTGCACCAGCGGGGCCTCGGTAAAGGCGATGCCCTTGGAGGTATTGCCGTAGGCACTGACATCGATTGCATCGGCGCCGGCCTGTTCCGCCAGTTTTGCGGTTTGCAGACAGTCGGGCAGGGTGATACCGCCGTCGACGCGATACTCTTTCGCGTCCAGGCGAACCAGTATTGGAAAGCCCGCACCGATCTCGGAACGCACTGCAGTGATCACTTCTGTGAGCAGGCGCGCGCGGTTTTTCACGCTGCCACCGTAGCCATCGTCGCGCTGATTTGCAGCGGGTGAGAGGAAACTGGAAATCACGTAACCGTGGCCCGCGTGAATCTCCACGGCGTCAAACCCCGCCGTTTTGGCGCGACCGGCGGCGGCAGCGAACTGGGCCACCAACTGGTCGATATCGGATTGGTCCATGACCTGGTAGCGGGGGCCCTTGCCATCCGGTCCGGCGGCCTTGACGAAATTGGCAATCTCCGCCTGGGTCAGCAGTTCAAACATGTCGCTGCCCGCGGCCTCGGGGATCGAGGGTACCAATACCGGTCGGCCCGCCGCGGTATCTTCCTGGGCGACCTTGCCGCCGTGGTTCAACTGGGCGGCGATTTTGGCCCCGTGGCTGTGCACTCTTTTGGCGAGTTCACTCAGCCCGGTGATAAACCGGTCTTCGGAAAAACCGATGGTATTGGGCATGGTAGAGCCCGCCGGCCAAGCCACCGCCGCGGTTTCCAGGATGATCAGCCCGGCGCCGCCGCGCGCCCGTTCCTCGTAGTAATCCATCACCCGCTCGCCGCAGCTACCATCGGCTTCACACAGGTTGGAGCCCATGGGCGCCAGCATGATGCGATTTTTCAACTCCAGATCGGCGATTGATCCATTTTCTAGAATATTTTTATACTTCATTGTAATAATCCACTGTATGTCTATTTGTTCAAAGCCAGAAGGATCATCGGGACTGCCAGTAATGCCGCTATTGCTCCCGCCCAGACCCCCTTGAATATCGCATAGGCAAGCGGGGTAAACTGCTCTATACCCAGCAGCCACAAGGGTAGCAAAGTCAGTGGCGCCAGCAGCAGCATACCAATACAGCCGAATAGTACCGCGCGCAGGAAAAGACCCTGTGGAAACTTTGCCAACAGGCCCTCCATCCAATGGTCCTGGTTCAGGGTGATCGGGGACAACGCCTGTTTGTCCAGTTGCCTCTTGTTGAGGGGAATGATGATCAGGGTAACAATGAAAGGCAGGATAAAACCCGTGGCGATCAGATCGACAGCGAAATTGTTCTCTCCGCCCAGGGTAAGGTCGGCTCCCCCCTTGAGCAGCAGCCAGGCGACAAGCGCATTGAAGAACACGTTGCTGATACCGTTGATGGTGCATTCCTTGCGGATATGCTGGATGATGTTGTTACGCATTGCCGAATCTCCCGTAGCGTGGCCAACACTATGCGGTATTGGGAAGCGGAGTCACAGAACAGCTGCGTTCCATTTAATAAACATCTCGCGTCAGTGCCAGTGGACTGAACCTGAATGTTCATGAATTAAGCGGTTCTGGTTTCGGGTCTATCCGAGTTTCCC
>JAPUKZ010000308.1 GCA_027295405.1 Gammaproteobacteria bacterium | reverse complement strand
GGAAGTGGCGGAGAGTGAAGTCGACCAGGTCAGCGCCCAATTGGGAGAGCAGATGTCGGCGGCGGCAGAACTGGATATTCCGCTGGTGGTGGATATCGGGGTGGGCGAGAACTGGGACCAGGCTCACTAGTGTCCTTCACCCAACCTGAGCGTCTTCCAGTACGCTCGCGTCGCTCAGCCAGGCATCCAGCACGGCGCGCAATGGCTCCAGCCCGGTGTGCTTGAGTGCAGAGAACAGCTGTACGCTGAACAGCTCGGTGTGGTCCCGAAGCTGGGTGCGCACCTGCAGCAAGGCACTATTGGCAGGCCCTTTCTTCAGCTTGTCCGCCTTGGTCAGCAGAATATGCGCGGGCATGGAGGACTCAATGGCCCAGCCCAGCAACATCTGGTCGAACTGCTGCAAAGGCCGCCGCACATCCATTAACAAAATCAGCCCGCGCAGGCATTGGCGCTGTTGCAGGTAGGCCTCCAGCTGTTTGGTCCACTCGCGTTTGACCGCGATCGGCACCTTGGCAAAACCGTAGCCTGGCAAGTCCACCAGGCGCTGGGAATCACTGAGACTGAAGAAGTTGATGAGTTGCGTCCTACCCGGGGTTTTGGAGGTGCGGGCCAGCTTCCGATTGCCGGTCAGGCAGTTGATGGCACTGGACTTGCCGGCATTGGAGCGGCCCGCAAAAGCCACCTCCCAGCCCACGTCAGCAGGACACTGGTGCAGCTTGCTGGCGCTGGTAAGGAATTGAGCCTGTTGATAATTTGGCTTGCCCGGAAGGGGTTGATCCATTGGTCTACTCGGCTTTTGTGTGTCCCACATGTCGTATATAATGCCACAGTTTTTTACGTCCGCCGCATCACACTCGCGTCGCTGGCATTTGCCGACGCAAATTTATTCTCCGGGAGCGTGTTATGACAAGAATGTTACTTGGTTTAATCCTTGCGGTTGGCTTCTCTGCTGTTATTTCTGCCGGAGAGCTGGAGGACCGCTACAATAAGACTTGTGTCGTCTGCCACGCGGCTGGCGCCGCCGGCGCCCCCAAGACCGGGGTAGCGGCCGAGTGGGAATCCCGCATGGCCAAAGGCATGGATGCGCTGGTGGAATCGGTGGACAAGGGTATGAATGCCATGCCTCCCAAGGGCATGTGTTTCGACTGCTCTGCGGATGACTTCAAGGCGTTGATAGAGTACATGGCCGCGCCGAAGTAAGCGGCGGTTGCACCACTAATTGATTAGATCTGGAAGACCCATGAAGAAAGTAATGATTGCCCTCGGGCTGGTGTTGGGCTGCGCAAGTGGCGCGCTCGCCGGTGATGCGAGCGCCGGGAAGGGAAAAACCCTGGTTTGTTCAGCCTGTCACGGCGCCGATGGTAACAGTGCCGCCGCAACTTTTCCCAAGCTCGCTGGTCAGAATGAAAAATACCTGATCAAGCAGATGCTGGACATCGTGAGTGGCGCCCGCCCGGTACCGACCATGGTTGGGCAGCTGGATAATATGAGCAGAGAAGATATCGCTGATATCGCCGCATTTTATGCCAGCCAGGCCAACAGTGGCGGCCAGACCAGCGCCGAACTGCTTGACCTGGGTCAAAAAGTGTATCGCGCCGGTGTCAGCGCCCGCGGGGTGGCCGCCTGTTCCGCCTGCCATGGACCACGTGGCAGCGGCAATGCTCCCGCCGGGTTTCCGGCGCTGGCCGGGCAACACGCTGACTACATCGCAGATCAACTGCGCAAGTTCCAGATCGGTGCGGAAAATACCCTGGAACAGAATGCCGCTGGTCGCACCAATGATGGTGACGGCCGCATAATGCGCGATGTTGCAGCGGGAATGAGCGACAATGAAATTGCGGCGGTATCCAGCTACATTGCCGGATTACATTGAATCTGGAGTATTCCCTTTGAAGAAACTATGCTTAGCCCTTGGTTTGTTAGCGTTGTTGCCGCTGGCGGCCTGCGCCCAGGACGACACTTATGTAGAGGGTGTTCATTACGATCCGGTCTCTCCTGCGCTGCGGGCGCGCGATTCCGAGAAGATCGAGGTGCTCGAATTTTTCTGGTACGGCTGTGGTCACTGCTATAATTTCGAGCCGCTGGTGACTCGGTGGAAGAAAACCCTGCCCGATGATGTGGATTTTGTGCTGTCTCCCGCCATGTGGAACGGGCCCATGGGATTGCACGCCCAGGCCTTTTACACAGCACGGGCACTGGATGTGATGAAGTCGCTACACGGCGCCCTGTTTGCAGCCATGAATGTGGATAAAAAGCGGCTGGGTAGCGAGGAGGAGATCGGCCAGATATTTCAGGCCAACGGCGTTGACGCCGAGGCCTTTTCCCGGACATTTCGTTCCTTTGGGGTAACCAGCCAGGTCAAGCAGGCGGACGCCCGGGCTCGCAGTGCCCGCATCACCGGCACCCCGGAGATGGTGGTGGCTGGCAAGTACCGTGTCGGCACCCGCAAGGCGGGTAGCCAGGCTGACATGCTCAAGATTGTTGATTTCCTGATCGAAAAAGAGCGGGCTGCGGCCGGCCAGTAAGCTGCCGCCGGCGTGTTGCGCGCAACCTTCAGATCTGCAGCCATTGGGGAACCGGCAAGCCCTTGTTGGCAAGAAACGCCGGGTTGAATAATTTGCTCTGGTAAAGATTACCGTAGTCACACAGTATGGTCACGATGGTGTGGCCGGGGCCCAGTTCCTGTGCCAGCTTCACCGCGCCGGCGATATTGATGCCGCTGGAGCCACCCAGGCACAGCCCCTCATGTTTCAGCAGATTGAAAATGTAGGGCAGGGCCTCCTCGTCGGGGATCCTGAACGCGTGGTCAACGCGTGCCTGGGCCAGATTCTCAGTGATGTGGTTGATGCCGATACCCTCGATGATGGAGCTGCCCTCGGCCTTGAGTTTGCCGTGGGTGTAGTAATCGTAAAGTGACGCGCCCATCGGGTCGGCAACAGCCACGGCAATATCCGGATTGTGCTCCTTGAGGGCGTTGGAGACCCCGGACAGGGTGCCACCGGTACCCACCGCGCAGACAAAACCATCGACTGCCCCATTGGTTTGCTGCCAGATCTCGGTGCCGGTGGTACGGGCGTGTATCTCCATATTGGCGAGATTATCGAACTGTCGCGCCCAGATGGCGCCGTGCTCACGCTCTCGCGCCAGTTTTTCACTGAGGCGCTGGGCCGTGTGTATATAGTGGTTCTGGTCGTTATAGGAGGTGGCGGGCACCAGGTGCAGCTCGGCTCCCAGCAACTCCAGGGTGTCAATTTTTTCCCGGCTCTGGGTTATGGGCATGACGACCACACTGCGATATCCCAGTGCGTTGGCGATAAGGGTCAGCCCGATACCGGTATTGCCGGCGGTGCCTTCTACAATCGTGGCTCCCGGGGCAATCAGTTTGCGTTTTTGGGCGTCGTGAATAATCCCCAGGGCGGTGCGGTCCTTGACCGAGCTGCCGGGGTTGAGGAATTCGGCCTTGCCATAAATATTGCAGCCGGTGAGTTCCGAGGCCTGGCGCAGGTGCAGCAACGGGGTATTTCCGATCAGTTGAGTTACATCAGAAGCTGTAGTCACGGCTATCCTCCACAGGGCAGGGGCAGGAAGTATGCCATATTAACGTCTTTGCAAGCCTTTTATCAGTCTGTAAGAGGCACAGCTAACCATGACGATCATCACTGTCATGGGGCGCGGCGAATCCACCAGGTAGGCGCCGACCACGGCTCCGCCGATGGAGGAGAGGCCCATGGCTGAAGCCCAGCAGTGCCGAGGCGGTACCCGCCAAACGCTCTACTCGAAATGGAGTACCGTTTTCCACCACAGTTTGGGGAACAGGACTTTCCACAGCATGAGGAATCGCGCCTCACCCGGGTAGATGATGTCCCTGCCCCTGGCGACACCCTTCTCAATGGCGTCGACAATTTTCTCGGGATCCGCCAGGCGGCCGGATTTCCTGGCCTCCATAATGCTGCCCGGGGTGTCGGTAGCGAGGGCCTGGTCAATCAGCGGTGTGTTAACCGCCGGCGGGCAGACCAGGTGTATATTGACACCGCTTGAGCGGATCTCGTTTTGCAGGCACTCCACGTAGGTGTTGACGGCCGACTTAGTGGCGCAGTACACCCCCATTTTTGGCACAAAAGCAAAGCCGGCGATGGAGCCGAACAGCACCATGGTCCCAGTGTTGCGCTCCAGCATCGACGGCAGCAGGGTTTTTATCATGTACAGCGTGCCAAAGAAGTTGACCTGGAACAGAAACTCGACTTTTTCCACCGTGTGATCAACCAGCGCGTGGCTGGGCATCAGGGCTGCGGCATGCACCAGGTGGTCCACCGGGCCCACGCTACTGGCCACCTCGGCTACTTTGGCCTCGACATCAGAGCGATCGGATATATCACAGCGGAAGGGGGTAATAGCGGCGTGTTCTGCGGCGGTAGCTGCCAGCCCTTCATCATTCAGGTCAAATATGGCTACCCGCGCTCCCTGCCTGGCCAGGCGCAGGGCGCAGATGCGGCCCATACCACTGGCGCCGCCGGTGACCAGGGCAACTTTTCCCTGCATGGAGTTGGACATAGGCTCTCCTATCAACTAATAGTCTTTAGTATTGGAGGCCGAATAATACCCATCCGGTGCGGGGCTGACAACTTTCGCCGACATCAGTGTAGCGCGTGGTCGGACAGCTTTGCCGCCATATTCACGCAGCGCTGCTCCAACTGGTGAGCTATTCGCAGTGAGCGAGCCAATGCCGGATTGAACTGGGGGTTGTCCCCCAGGGCTGTAGCCAGTGCCGCGACGTTTTCTGCCCTGCATAACCTCGGCAGCAGGCTGGACGCCAGGTAGCGGTGGAAAACGATATCCTGGCCCTGGTCCAGCGCTGGCAGGGCGGCAAACATCTCGGCGGCGGGCATTTGGTAGCGCTGGCCTGGCGGGTACAGGCTGCGCAGAATGGTGCGGCTGCGGTCCAGCTGGTAGTTCTCATCGCGGCGTATCGCCTGCTGCATGAACTCCGCCTTTGCTGCAGGACTGGCACCAATAACCTGGGCCTGCAATAGGCGGCGCCGGCCGCGGGCAGAGTCATCGCGTTGCTGCTCCGCGCGCATCAGGTCGGCACTGCCGGCCACGGCGAACTCCCGCAGTTTGACCACCATGTTCCAGCGTCTGTCCTGATCCAGCGCCAGCCCTGGTACTTGCAGCTCTCCCTGTAACATGCCTTTCAGCCGCTGCCAGGCCTGCGGGTTGTTGGCTGTTGTTACATAGGCATCAAGCCACATTTTCTGGGTATCGCCGCTGGTGGATTGCAGCTTGAGCCGCAGCATCCGCTCCAGAACGCGGGCACTGCGTTGTAGTGCTGCATCGCCCGCGGGGATCTGGTGCAGGTAGGTATAGGCGGCAGCCACCGAGCCCAGGATGTTGTTGGCTACAACCAGGTCCTGCTCAGCTTCCAGATTGGCTTCCGCGATCTGCAGGAATTCTGCCAGCGACAGTTCCGCCTGCTTGACCATGTTCCACAGGTCTTCCCAGAGCATAGTGCGCTGCAAGGGATCTGCCAGGCTGTTGATGTGATGACGGATGGTGTTGCGCGAGCGGGAGTCCAGCAGCACTTTGACATAGCCCCAGTCCTGGTAGTTCGGGTAGACCAGGACCGGGCAGGGTTCGCCCTTGAGTTGCTCAAGTGCAGTGGTCTCTCCCGACACCAGCACTGGAACCCGACGGGTTAATTCCAGTTTTCCCTCTTGCATCTGGTACAGGGCCAGGTCCAGTTGCTGCTCCCGCAAGTGTGGATGCTCCGCTGGAGCAGTTTGCCGTAGCTGTAAGCTCTGGATGCGACCCTGCCGGCAACGCAGCTGCGCCTGTACGCTGTTGTACCCGGCCTGGTATAACCAGTCTTGCGACCAGGGCTGCAGGTCCAGGCCGGCAGCGTGAGCGAGGCTGCCGGTGAAGTCCTCCAGTTCGGTGTTGGCGAAGGCGTTGTCGCGCAGATAGTTGCGCACACCCTGGCGGAATGTATCCGCGCCCAGGCGTGCGTTCAGTTGCTTCAGAACCGCTGCACCCTTGCCATAGGTGATGCCGTCAAAAATGGTTTCCGCCGCCGCCGTGGTCGGGACTTCAAGCTCAATGGGGTGGGTGGTCACCAACTCGTCTTCCGCGTAGGCCCACAGTTTGTAGCTGAGGAAAAAGCTGTGCCAGGCATCGCCGAACTCCGCCTGTTCCAGCAGGGCCAGAGTCGCCATCAGCGAGGCGAAACTCTCGTTCAGCCACAATCCGTTCCACCAGGCCATGGTGGAGATATCCCCGAACCACATATGGGCCATCTCGTGAAAGATCACCTTGGCGATGCCCTTGCGCTCCTCGCGTGTGGGCTTGCTGCGGAGCACATAGTCCTCGCTGAAGGTCACCGCAGCGATGTTTTCCATGGCTCTGGCGTTGTAGTCCGGAACGATGACTTGATCGTACTTGCCAAAGGGATACTCAAAATCAAAATACTGTTCAAAAAAATCGAACCCATCGCGGCTGTAGTCCAGCCACAGTTCAGATTCAACGTAGGCGGCCAGAGATTGTCGCGCAAACAAGCGCAAGGGGTAGCGGAACGTATTGTCCTCCCATTGGGCATAGGGTCCGGCGTGCAGGGAAAATATGTAGGAGCTCATGGGCAGCGTTTCCGGAAACGTCCAGTGTCGCAGCGCGCCGCGGTCCTCAATTCCGCTTTCACGGGTGGTACTGATCACGCTCCACTCGCGGGGCGCGGTTACCGCCAGAGTGAAGCGGGCTTTGAGGTCCGGCTGGTCGAAGTGGGGAAACAAGCGGTTGGCTCCCCAGGGTTGGAAGTCGGTATACAGGTAGACGCGCTGATCCAGCGGATCCTGATACCGATACAACCCCTTGCCGTCGCGACTGTAGTCGCGACTGAAAGCGATGCTGATGGTGTTGCGACCGGCTTGCAGTGCCGTGGCCGGCAATTCAATGAAGTGACCACCATAGTCGAAGAGGTGGTCGCCACCATTTATTTGCAAGCTGTGGACCTCGCCCGCGCTGAAGTCGATGGTCAGTGGCAGGCCATTGGGGCGGTACCGGAATGCTATGGCTACCTGCCCCGAAAAGTGGCGCTCACTCTGCTCCAGTGCTATTTCCAGGCGGTAGCTGAGTTGATCGATACTGTTGCTGCGACGCCGTGCCTCTGTCTGGCTCAGCAAGGCGCCTGCCACCCGCCCAGAACCGGCGGCTGATTGCGTGTCCGATGAATCGTGGTCGGTGGAGCCGCCCCCGGTTGCGGTGCAAGCACTGATAGCGAAACTGATCAGAATCGTGGAAAACCGGGTCGTGCTCATTGCAGAAACCTCACCACTAATGCCAGGACCAGGTTGCGGTCATCGAAGAGCGGCTATGATGCCAGCAGTTGTGGGTCGTGTCATACCCCACCAGCCAGGTGTAATGCCGGCGGGCTTTTTCGCTGTGTCCAGGCGAGGATGAATTGTTGCCGGTGATGGTCTGGATTCACGGTGGTGGCAATACCATCGGCTCCGCCACTGTCTACCGCACGCACCGGCTTGGGGGAGGCCAGCGCCTGGTCGTGGCTACCCGCAATTATTGGCTGGGGTTGTTTGGCTGGTTCGGCCATCCCGCGTTGCGCAATACCGCACTCAGTGCCCGGGATGCCTCGGGGGGACTACGGAACACTGGACCTACTTGTAGTCGCCCTGATCCTGGGCGCTGGTCGTCGCGGTAGCGAAGGCATTGCGGGTGAGATTTTCCACCCCGTCGGCCAGGACCACGATATTGTCTTCGATCCGTACTCCGCCGCAAGGTATCAATTTTTCCACGGTTGCCCAGTTCACCGACTTTCTGTTGTCGCTGTCGTACAGGGCGCGCAGCAGACTTTCAATAAAATAAAGCCCCGGTTCGATAGTAAAAGTCTGGTCCTCCTCTATGTTGCGGGTATTGCGCAATGCCGGGCAGTCCTCTGGTGGTGGCCGCGTGGCGCCGCCGCGGTCTGACTGGTGTCCGGCAACATCGTGAACCTGCAGGCCCAGCAGATGACCTAAGCCATGGGGGAAAAAGGTATTGAGCACACCCTCATCCAAAGCCTGGTCCACATTGACTCTGAGCACACCAAAGTCCTGCAAAATCTTTGCGATCCCGCGTTGCGCCGTCCGATGCAGGTCCACATAGGAGCGGCCCACAGTGATGGAACTGACAATTTCCTGCTGCATGTTGTCCATGCTTTCGAGCAGGTCAGAGAACAGCCCGACTTCGCCGGCGTAAGTGCGCGTGATATCGGCGGCGTAGCCGAAACAGTCCGCCCCGGCATCAATCAACAGGCTGAGGATCTGCTTCGGTTGTTGGGTTTTCGCGGACAAAGCGGTCCAGTGCAGTACCGCGGCGTGTTCATTCAGGGCGATGATGCTGTCGTAGGGCAGGCGGTTTTCTCCCTGCCCACAGGCTTTCATGTAGCTCAGGTGCAGGCTGTTTTCACTACAGGGGGATTGCACCGCCCGCGCTACGGCGCGGTGTCCCCTGACCGCAATCCGATTGGCCTCGCGCAGGCAATCCTGCTCATAACGGGTTTTGAAACTGCGCTGCCAGTCAAGTCGGGCATTGAGCGCGGCCGGATTCTCCTGGCCCAGCTCAAGATCTGTCCCGCAGTCGCTTCTGTTGCCCAAAAAAGCACGCTGAGCGGCCCCGGCCAACAGCCCCTTTAGTTCAGATTCTGCAGAGTAGGGTCGAATATCCAGCTGCTCGCTCCAGAAGGTTTCCGGCAGTGCTGGAACGCTGTGCCAGTAGTCATCCGGCTGGTAGAGCAGTAATTGCGGCCGGGTACCCGGGGTATACAGTAGCCAGCTGCGGGCATAGGCGTCTGGTACCAGCCAGCGAAACTGGGGATTACAGCGAAACGGGAAATGCAGGTCGTCGCGGTATCTCAGTGGTGCGTGGCCGCTGTAAATAAGCAGGCTGTCAAAGCCGGTTTCCGCCAGGGCCTGATCTAGCTGGGTGCAGACCAGCTCCAGATGTTGGGTGTAGCTATCGTTTGGAATCATGGTTCGCTTATATGGTCCAGCGGCAGTTCGGTTTTGCCGACAACACGGCGTAACACAAAGCTGGAGTGAACGCCTGTAACTCCCTCAATGCGGGTCAGTTTTCCCAACAGGAATGCCTCGTAGTGTTCCATGTCCGGCACCACTGCCTTCAAAAGATAGTCCGCAGATTGGCCGGTGACAACACTGCATTCAATTACCTCAGGAAAGTTGCTGACCTGATTCTCAAAATTCTCGAATCGATCAGGGGTGTGTCGGTCCATGCTGATACCGATGATGGCGGTTAACTTGAGGCCCAGTTGCGATTGGTTCAACAGGGTTACGTGGCGCTCTATGATACCTGATTCTTCAAGGCGCTTGACCCGTCGTGCGCAGGGCGTGGCCGACAAGCCGACCGTATCCGCCAGTTCCAGATTGGTGATGCGCCCGTTGACCTGCATGTGCTCCAGGATACGCCGGTCTGTGCGATCGAGTTTCATAGCGGGGCCTTTTCAGTAGCTTCTAAGTGGCCGCGGTTTGGCTGCAGGGGGCGCGAGAAGTAATCGTGTGCCGCCTGCATCACTTTGCCGGACAACAGCAGTGTAGCCGTCATGGTGGGTATCGCCATCAAACCGTAGGCGCCGATGATGAGGTTGAACACGACATCGATACTGGCGGTGGCACCAAACACAATGGCGGCCAAGAAAAAATAGCGAAACCAGTGCTGGTGCTGCGCGCCGGCCAGAAAGCCGAAGCACTTGGCGCCGTAATACCACCCGGTGAACATGGTGGTGAGACTGAGGATCAGCACCTGTACTGACAGTAACACTACCCCGATAACCCCCATATCTGACCTGAACGCGGTCATGGTCATGCTGATGCCACTGAGACCGGCGGGCTCTCGCCACAAGCCAGACAGCAGTATCACCAGCGCCGTGCAGCTGCAGACGATCAAGGTGTCGATGACGGGTCCCAGCGTGGCCACCAGGCCTTCCCGAATCGGTTCACTGGTCCGGGCCGCACCGTGCGCCATGACCTCCGTGCCCAGACCCGCTTCATTGGAAAAGGCGCCGCGGCTGATACCCACCAGGATCACCCCCATCAGGCCGCCACCCAGCGCCTGCGGGTTAAAGGCCTCAGTCAGGATCAGGGCGAACATCGCCGGGACCTCACCAGCGTGGCTTATCAAAACATAGGCGGTCATACCCAGATAGGTCAGGGTCATGGTCGGCAGCAGCGCTACAGACACCTGCGCGACCCGGGACAGGCCGCCAAAAATTACCGAGCCCACCACCGTCGCGATAACGCAACCGGTGAGCAAATTGAATAGAAGGGGGTCGCCGCTGACTGCCGCTGTGTCGCGAATCAGCGCTGTCAGCTGGTTGGTCTGGAACATGGGCAGTGTGCCGATGATGCCGGCCGCCGAAAACAGAATCGCGAGCGGATAAAAACGTTTGTGCAGAGCTTCGCGGATGATGTACTGGGGCCCACCCTGCAGCTGGCCCAGGCTGTCCCGCCCGCGATACATGATGCCAAGAGAGCAGGTAAAAAACTTGGTGGCAATGCCCACCAAAGCGCTGACCCACATCCAGAACACTGCGCCTGGTCCACCGGCAACAATTGCCAGTGCGACGCCGGCAATGTTGCCCAGGCCCAGGGTTCCAGACAGTGCTGCAGCCAGGGCCTGGGCGTGGCTGAGCTCCCCCTCGGCGCCGGGGGTGTCATAGCGGCCCAGCATGATGCCGATGGCATGCGGCAGGTGTCGGTAGGGCAAGAAGCGGGAGTAGAGGGCAAAGAACAAGCCGCCGCCGACCATCAACACCAGCAGAGGCGTTCCCCACACAAAGTCGGCGAAGGCCACCGCCAGGGTTTCTAGATTGGTCATTGTTATTATTGAGCCAGCAATTCCCGCAGATGGATGCTGACACAGCGGGCCAGTGCATCCAGGTGATAACCTCCCTCCAGCGTAGAGACAATTCGTCCCTGGCACAAGCGCCGGGCGGCGTCGACGATCAACTGGCTGACCCACGCAAAGTCTGCGTCTTCCAGAAGCAGACCACCCAGGGGGTCTTGCCGGTGGGCGTCAAAACCGGCGGAGACCAGGATCAAATCCGGCTGGTGCCGCAGTAGCGCCGGCAGCCAATCCCGTTCAACCGCCTGACGGAACTGGTCGCCGCTGGACCCTGCCGCGAGCGGAGTGAGCACAATATGGGCCGCATTGACCTGATCCATGCGGCCCGGGTAGAACGGATATTGAAAGCTGGAACAGACCATGACTTCCGGCCGCTCAAGAAAGATCTCTACGGTCCCATTGCCGTGGTGAACATCGAAGTCCAGGATCGCCACTCGCTCGGCGCCCAGGGAGAGGGCGCGCTCCGCCGCCAGGGCGACGTTGTTGAAGATGCAAAACCCCATGCCGATGGCTGATTCCGCGTGGTGACCCGGAGGGCGAACAGCGCAGAAGGCAGTATCAGCCACCCCGCCCAGCACTGCCTCGGTAGCCTGGATCGCAGCGCCCGCTGCCAGACGCGCGGCGCGCAAACTGTACTGGTTCAGGGAAGTGTCTGCATCAATCCGCGCAAACCCCTCACCGGGGTCCAGTTCCGCCAGCATATCCAGGTAGTGCCGTGGATGAACGCCGGCAAACAGTTCCGCGTCTATTTCGCTTGCCGACAACTGTTGTAATTCGGCAGCCCAGTCCTGCGCCCGCAGTGCGTTTGCAATACTTTGCAGCCGGGCCGGACTCTCCGGATGGTGGTCCAGCATCATGTGCTTTTCGCAGTCGTGATGGGATATCAATAGCGTGCTCACGCGGTTAGTTTAGTACTATGTGTACGCCGCTATCCAGTGGCTTCGAGGTGGGTCAGCGGGGGCGGCTCTCGCAAACCCCGGTACACCTGTAAAGGTATTGAAAAAAGGTTGGGCAGAGAATTGAATACAGGAAAACTGGCGGTGGAACTGGCCGATATCCAGGCGGCGGCCGGGCGCATTACCGATCACATCCACCGCACCCCGCTTATCCACAGCCAGCAATTGAATCGGTTCTGTGACAGTGAGCTCTATTTCAAGTGTGAAAACTTGCAGAAAGTCGGCGCCTTCAAGGCGCGCGGTGCCACCAACGCGGTCTTCGCCATGGCTGAGGATCAGGTGCAAGCCGGGGTGGCCACGCACTCGTCCGGCAATCACGCCGCGGCGCTGGCGCGGGCTGCCAGCCTCAGGGGGGTGGCCGCCCACATTGTGATGCCGGTAAACGCGCCGCAAGTAAAGAAAGACGCGACCCTGGCATACGGGGGCCGAATTGTAGAGTGTGAAGCTACTTTGGCCGCGCGGGAATCCACCCTGGAGGAGGTAGTCGCTGCAACCGGCGCCAGGGTAGTGCATCCCTATGACAATGCTGATGTGATCGCTGGTCAGGGCACTGTCGGTCTTGAACTACTGGAACAGCTGGAAAATATGGACGTGGTGGTGCTGCCGGTAGGTGGCGGTGGTTTGCTTGCGGGCGTCGCCGTAGCGGTCAAATCCCTGTGCCCGGGCATTGAAGTAGTGGCGGCTGAACCGGCGGGTGCCGACGATGCCTTTCGTTCCTTCGGCCTCGGTCAACTGGTACCACAGACGGATCCGCAGACCATCGCTGACGGTTTGCTCACCAGCCTGGGTCAGCGCAATTTTCCCATCATCCAGCGCTACGTTGACAGCATTGTGACCGTAGAAGAAGAAACCATTGTGCGCGCCATGCAACTGCAGTGGAGCCGCTTGAAAAGCGTAGTGGAGCCCTCCGGCGCCGTCAGCTTCGCCGCCGTGCTGGATCACCCGGAACGTTTTCGCGGGCGCCGGGTCGGGGTGGTGATCTCTGGCGGTAACCTGGATTTATCCAGGTTTCCCTGGTGAGGAGGTACACTCAAGATGACAGACTATCCCAGATTTCACCTCGCACTGCCGGTCACGGACCTGGAGCAGGCGCGTATTTTTTATGGCGAAGTTCTGGGCTGTGCCCAGGGGCGGTGTTCAGAACGCTGGATTGATTTCGATTTCTGGGGCCACCAGCTGGTGGTCCATCGGGTACATTCATCTGAGTTGCCGGTAACGTCCACCAACCCGGTGGACGCAGAGCAGGTACCCGCGGGCCACTTCGGACCTATCTTGCCCTGGGATGAATTCCAGCCGCTGTTGGAGCGCTTGCGTGAGCACGGGGTGGAGTTTGTCATCGGGCCCACTCTTCGCTTTGCCGGGCGGCGCGGTGAGCAACAGACCCTGTTTGTCAAAGATCCCTGTGGCAATTATCTGGAATTCAAGGCTTTCCGCAATATAGAGATGCTGTTCGCCACAGACGGACTCGATTACCCCTGATGCTGCGGCCCGACCGCTATCGCTACCCGGGTTGTGCGCTTATAATAGAAACCCGAAACAGGGGAATCCACATGGAACTGCTTGCGTTGGTTACCGTACTGATTGCGATGGAGTACTTCTTTCTCGCAGTAATGGTTGCAAAGAGCCGCAGTGCGACTGGAATATCGGCCCCGTCTACCATCGGCGATGAGAAATTCGAGCGCGTGTTCCGGGTCCAACAAAATACCATGGAGCAGCTGATTATCTTCTTTCCGGCGCTGTGGATATTTGGCTACTACGTGCAGGCTGAAATTGGTGCGGCCCTGGGGGTGGTGTTTCTGATCGGGCGCATCGTGTATGCGCGCGGTTATGTCCAGGATTCCAGCAAACGGGGCCCCGGCTTTGTTATTGGCAGTCTTGCGCTATTGGCCCTGATGCTGGGCGGCCTTGCCGGTGTCGTGATTAGTTTGCTACAGGCGGCATAAGCCTCAGGGGCCGCTCGCGCCCGCGGTATGCAAAAGAATGGCTTTCAAGTTTGTGTCATAATTCACAGCTCCGCGGCAAGAATTAAATAATAATTATGCGGTCACCGCTGGAACAAGCGGACCTCTGGCGGACTATGACTGAAATTTCGCAAAAAAGCGGTATTGGCCAACGAATGAAGAGGCACCTGACGAATGCCTTTTCCGAGGACTTGCTGCCACTGCGACACGAGTATAACGGCGACCGCTTTGACGAGTACATGGTGCGCAACCGCAAGGTCGCCTACCGCTATGTGCTGATGGCCATAGCGGTGATGCTGGGTCCCATCGACGCACACAATTTTTATACCGGCAACACTATTCCCGCTATCGCCGGTTTGTTGATGTTGTTCCTGTTCCTGATAAACATCGTGATGCTGACCCGCGACCAGGAGCCGTTTCTGTCGCCGCCCGCAGTGTTGATGATGACTTTGGCCTTGGTACTCTTGTCGCTGGTTTACGGCCAGAACTACAATCTGTATTGGATCTATCCCTTGCTGGTGGCACTGCCGGTACTCTTGAAGACACGGGTATCCGTATGGCTGGGGATACTGGTTGGTATTGTGGTCACTCCTTTTGTACTGATGCGGTTTGACACCAACACCGCCATTATTGTGTTACTGAGCATGGCGCATACCTGGCTGATCAGCGCCTGGCTGATGTATGCCGCGTCACAGCAGACGCGCCGCCTCACTGAGCTGGCGGTGACCGATCCCCT
>JAPUKZ010000307.1 GCA_027295405.1 Gammaproteobacteria bacterium | reverse complement strand
TGAAAGTGACCGGCGCCAAGGCTACCGATAAAATGTACCACCACCACAGCGGCTATCCCGGTGGGCTCAAGTCCTTGTCCTTTGAAAAGCTGATAGACAAAGCGCCGGAGCGTGTCCTGCAGCGCGCCGTGAAAGGCATGTTGCCGCGCAATCCCCTGGGACGCGCCATGTTCAAGAAATTGAAGGTTTATGCCGGCCCGGATCACCCGCACACTGCGCAGCAGCCACAGCCCCTGAATATCTAACGGAATTCCGCTATGTCAGTTACTCAATACTATGGAACCGGCCGCCGCAAGACCGCTACGGCGCGCGTTTACCTGAAAAACGGCGCTGGCAGCATTACTGTCAACAAGCGCCCGCTGGACCAGTACTTTGGCCGTGAAGTAGCACGTATGATTGTGCGTCAGCCCCTACAACTGGTTGAGTTGAACGACAAGTTCGATGTCAGCGTCACCGTCTGTGGTGGTGGCAGCTTTGGTCAGGCCGGTGCGATTCGCCATGGCATTACCCGTGCGCTGCTGGAGTATGATGAGTCACTGCGTGGCGCCCTGCGCGGTGCCGGGTATGTCACTCGCGATGCACGAGCTGTTGAGCGCAAGAAGGTAGGTTTGCGCAAGGCCCGCAAGAGACCTCAGTACTCCAAACGCTAAGTTTTTTTTGCTGTATTCGAAAAAAGCGTCCAGCCTGGTTTGTCCGCTGGACGTTTTTTTATGCGCAGGTCTTAAGGCACGCGCGATGACACTCCACCGGGGCGCTCTGCCGGTGGCAGACGACGGATTTTATATTGTTGATTTAAGACAGGTATTTCATGGGGTTATCCTTGTCACACAACAGTAAAATCATTACCATTTGCAGCGTTTTGTGCTTTCCCCTCGGTGCGCCCTCAGTGCCGAAGTCAGATTTGGGAGAAAATCATGAGTAGTGACGGCGTGAATACTGGCCGCAGGCGCTTTTTGACGGCTGCCACCAGCGCAGTCGGTGCGGCCGGAGTGGTGGGTATAGCGGTTCCGTTTCTGGGTTCCTGGAATCCCAGTGCCAGGGCCAAGGCGGCGGGCGCGCCGGTAAAGTTCGATATCAGCAGGGTTGAGCCCGGCCAGATGGTCGTGGTCGAGTGGCGCGGCAAACCGGTCTATGTCATGCACCGCACCCCCCAGCAGATTGATGACCTGGCCAAACTGGATGGGGAGTTGAAGGACCCGGACTCAGCCATTTCAACGCAGCCCGCCTATGTGGATATGAAGTCACGCGCGATCAGGCCGGAGATCTTGGTCATGGTCGGTTTGTGCACCCATTTGGGTTGTACCCCGAAGTTTCGCCCGGAAGTGGGCGCGGTGGATCTTGGTGGCGACTCCTGGCTGGGCGGATTTTTCTGTCCCTGTCACGGTTCCAAATTTGACCTGGCCGGACGCGTCTACGCAGGGGTTCCCGCCTCGACCAACCTCGTGATTCCGCCCTATACCTATGAGAGCGAGAACGTCATTATAATCGGCGTGGACGAGGAGGCAGCCTGATGAATAAGCTTCTCATCGGATTGAGAGACTGGGTTGATGCCCGCTTGCCTATCGTGCGTGCCTGGGATACCCATATGGGTGCCTACTACGCTCCCAAGAACTTTAATTTCTGGTACTTCTTCGGCGTACTGGCTCTGCTAATACTGGTCAACCAGCTGTTGACCGGCATCTGGCTGACCATGAGCTACAATCCCAGTGCCGAGGGCGCCTTCGCTTCGGTCGAGTACATCATGCGCGATGTCGACTACGGCTGGATTCTGCGCTATATGCACTCCACCGGCGCCTCAGCCTTTTTTATCGTGGTCTACTTGCATATGTTTCGGGCGCTGTTGTACGGATCCTATCAGAAGCCACGCGAGCTGATCTGGATATTCGGTATGCTCATCTTTCTGGCACTGATGGCAGAAGCCTTTGTCGGTTATGTGCTGCCCTGGGGTCAGATGTCCTACTGGGGTGCACAGGTTATTATTTCCCTGTTTGGTGCGATCCCCTATTTTGGCGAAGACATTGTTACCTGGATTCGCGGTGACTACCTGATCTCCGGTATTACCCTCAACCGTTTCTTCGCCCTGCATGTGGTGGCTTTACCCATTGTTTTGCTAGCGTTGGTGCTACTACACCTGCTGGCACTGCACGAGGTCGGTTCCAACAACCCGGATGGCGTTGATATCAAGAAACACAAGGATGAAAATGGCATTCCACTGGATGGTGTGGCCTTTCACCCCTACTACACCGTGCACGACTTGCAGGCGGTGGCTGTATTCCTGTTTGTATTTTGCACGATCATGTTCTTCTTTCCGGAAATGGGTGGTTTCTTCCTGGAAGGTCCCAACTTCGAACAGGCCAATTCTCTGAAGACGCCCGAGCACATTGCACCGACCTGGTATTTCACTCCTTTCTATTCGGTGTTGCGCGCGGTCCCGGATAAATTCTGGGGTTTTATTGCCTTTGCGGCATCGGTGGCGATACCTTTCATTCTGCCGTGGTTGGATCGCAGCCCTGTGAAATCCTGGCGATACAGGGGCAACATGACCAAACTGATGCTGGTCCTGTTCACGGCGTCGTTCATTATTCTGGGTGTCCTGGGTGTGAAGTCGCCGACCCCGGAGCGCACGCTTTTGGCCCAGATCTGCGCCATTATCTACTTTGGCTTCTTTCTCCTGATGCCGATCTGGACGTCCTTGGAGAGGACCAAACCCGTGCCGGAGCGGACCACAGATGACGGGGGCATCGGTTTATTGGGTTCAATTGCTGGATTGGCCCTGATTTTGCTATTGTGCATTCTTCCTCTCAAGGCGGCAGGCTCAGGCGGCCCCGGCGTGCATCTGGACCCCATGCAGCCCAATCTGCATGACAAGGCGTCATTGCAGAGGGGCGCCAGGTTGTACATGAACTACTGCTTCGGCTGTCATTCCCTGCAGTACTCGCGTTACGAGCGCGTCGCCAATGATCTCGCAATTCCGATCGAGCTGATGCAGGCCAACCTGATGTTTGATACGGATCAGAAGGTGGGTGCATTGATGGACAATGCCATGGACAAGGACATGGCCAAGAAATGGTTTGGTGCGACGCCACCGGACCTGACGCTGGTGGCCCGCGCGCGCGGCACAGATTGGCTGTATACCTACCTGCGTACCTTTTACGCGGACCCGAGTCGACCTTATGGTGTGAACAACAAGGCCTTTCCCGATGTGGGCATGCCCCATGTATTGCTGGAGCTCCAGGGCTTGCAGGAGTGTGCCATGGGGCCAGTGGCTGCCGCCAACGATGGCATCAGGCGTGATCCGCTCACCGGTAAAGACATTCTCGAGGGCCCCTGCAGTCGGTTCACCATCGCCGAGCCGGGTGAGTTGTCGCCCGCGGAGTACGACGCGGCGATGTACGATCTGGTCAACTTTCTGGCCTATACAGGCGAACCTGCCGCGGTCGAGCGCGAGCGACTGGGCGTTTACGTCCTGTTATTCATAGCACTGTTTTTTGTCTTCACCTGGCTGCTTAACCGCGAGTACTGGAAAGATGTTCACTAATACTGATTAATTATTTGAGGAATTTGCATGGGAGTTGTGGCTAAACGGGCATCAATGACCTTCTACTCGGACAATGAGAGTCATTACAGCCACCGGGTGCGCATCGTCCTGGCGGAAAAAGGGGTTGCGGTAGACGTGGTCGAGGCAAGTGAAGCTCACCCACCGGATGAGCTGGCTGACCTGAACCCCTATAATTCGCTGCCGACGCTGGTTGACCGTGACCTGGTTCTGTATGAATCCAAGGTCATGATGGAATACCTGGATGAGCGTTTTCCGCATCCGCCGCTGTTGCCGGTGTATCCCGTTGCCCGCGCTGAGAGCCGGCTATATATACATCGGATTGAGCGGGATTGGTGTACGCTGGTGGACGCGATACAGCATACCCGTTCCGAGAATGTAGTCGAAAAATCCACCAGGGAGTTGCGCGAAGGCATTTTGGGAATAGCCCCGATATTTTCGGACAAGCCTTTCTTCATGAGTGAGGAGTTCACCCTGGTGGATTGCTGCATCGCGCCAATTCTATGGCGCTTGCCGGCGCTGGGTATTGAATTTCGCGCCAACAGGCAAACCAAGCCGCTTTTGGCCTATATGGATACCCTGTTCGGCCGGGAGTCTTTCCAGGCCAGCCTGTCCGAACAAGAACGGGAGATGCGCCTGTAAGGGCGTTTGCGGGGGTCGGTGGTCTGCGTACCCCCGTAGATGGTGGAACCCCATGGCGATGACATCCAGTCGGCCCTATATCATGCGTGCGCTTTACGAGTGGATTCTGGACAATGAGTGCACGCCGTATGTGCTGGTGAACGCCATGGCTGCAAGGGTCGAGGTGCCACAACAGTATGTTAAGGATGGCCAGATCGTACTGAATATATCCCCACTGTCGGTGGAGGATCTGGTGATTGACAACGGTGCCATGCGTTTCAATGGCCGCTTTGGTGGGGTGGCCACTGACGTGTATGTGCCTACCGTCGCGGTCATCGGCATCTATGCCCGGGAGAATGGCCAGGGTATGGTATTTGATGATGAAGCCGCGCCGGATCCCCCTGATGAGCCCGGCACGCCCCCTGCAGCCGACAGGAAGCCTTCCCTCAAAGTTGTGAAATAGTACCCACACACGGGGGGCTGCGGTGAGTATGTTCCCGTGACTTTTCCCGGAGAAGTGATTTATAGTAGTCGTGGGGGAGCCGGGAGTGTACATGGCAAAGGCGACGCGCAGATCTTTTATCCGCAATACAGCCGTGGTGGGTGCGTCCAACCTGCTGGGAGTGGTTGGGGTCAGTGGTTTCGCCGGCGCGGATTTTGACGTGGTGATTCTCGGCGCCGGTATGGCGGGCCTGACTGCCGCACGTATTCTCGCTAAAGTGGGTCCCGGGCTGAAGGTGCTGGTTCTGGAAGCCCGCGACCGGGTCGGCGGGCGTATGTTCACCAGCACGGATGTATCCGTTCACGGCGTGGAACTGGGCGCCCAGGTGATCCACGGGTCCAGGGCTGAGAGCTGGGAACTGATACGTGAATACGGGTTGCAGACCCGTTCACTGGATGCCGGAGGCGCCACTGAGTCCTATCATTTTTTACCCGGGCAGCCCCCTTACAAACCCAATCAGGCAGACCTCGACGCCCTCTATCACAAGGTCGTGGTCAAGCACGCGAAGTATGACGGGCCGGATATGTCCTACCAGGCCTTTCTTGAGACGATGTCCTTTAACGACACGCAGCGCAGTGCCCTGGGCGCCGAGGCCCTGAGTTGGTCCAGCGAGCCCGGGGAAGTCAGCGCCCGGGCGGTTATCGATGACGGTGTTGCCTGGGATGCTTACCACGATGAGGATTTTCAGATCATCGGTGGCCACAGTCTGCTGGCGGAAAAAATGGCGAATGAACTGGAGGGCAAGATTCAGCTTTCCTGTGCGGTAGCCGGCCTCTACTGGCGCTCCGGGGTGGCTGGCGTGACCTATATCTACAATCTTCAGTCCCAGACGGTAACCGCCAAGCGCTTGATCATCACCCTGCCCGTGGGTGTATTGCAGAGCCAACAGATCGAGGTATTGCCCCCGTTCCCCGATTGGAAAAAACAGTCCATCGATTCCCTGCAGATGGGCCAGGCGGTAGTGGTTGCCATGCTGTTCAATGCGCCTTTTTGGTCCGATCTGGCGTCCGGGCCCGTATCCTGGGCAACCCCGGATGGGCGCATGCAGTTCTGGGCGGCCCATACCCCGGGGGAGGGTGCGGCAGCCATAACCGGTTGGTTTGTGGGTTCAGCGGCACAACAACTGAGCGATCTCGGTGGTCAGGAGGGTATGCAACAGGTGCTGCACTGGCTGGAGGGTATCAGTGGCAAAACCCGCTTACAGGAAAAGCTCAAATGGCACCGCTATCAGGACTGGGTGTCGGACCCCTTTTCCCTGGGGTCCTATTCATTCACCCGGCCGGGAGGGCAGGGAGCGCGTGAGATACTGGCCCGGCCGATAGAGAAGACCTTGTACTTTGCTGGTGAAGCGACGGCGCCAGCACCGCACTACCAGACCGTTCACGGGGCCTATATGAGTGGTAAGCGGGTGGCGCAGGAGGTTTCCGACTCGCTGGATATTTATGCGGAAGACAAAGCGATACTCGACGCGTTGTTTTGATTCAATCGATATATTCAAACAGGCGCACAACCTTGCGCACGCCATAGCTAGCGCTGGCTGTATCGGCTATTCGCTCCGCTTCAGCATGGGTGGCCAGACCCATCAAATACACCACGCCATTCTCGGTGACCACTTTCACGCGATTCCCTTCGGTCTCGGAACTGGCCAGCAGGGTGGTTTTGATCTTGCTGGTGATCCAGGTATCGCTACTGCGAGTCAGCAGGGAGACGTTGCCGGTCACCTCCAGTTCATTGTAGATTCTGCGCACCCGGCGAATCTCCCTGACCACCTCAGAGGCCTTGTCTTTCAACGCCTGGCTGGGAACCTGGCCGACCATAAGCACATAGCTGTTGTAGCTGATGACGTTGAGGTGGGCATCATCAAAGCCCGGGTCTGCGGCGTGAATATTGACGGTAGCCTTGGTCTCTATTGACTCATCATCCATACGCGCGCCGTAAGTGCGCTCGCCGGAGTCGTCCCCTATCGGCTCTGAGTCGACAGCGCTGAGCATAGCGCCACAGCCGGAGTTGAACAGCAGGGATAGAATGAGGGCGATACCACTGAGAGTCTTCATGGGCTGTAACTGCCAAAAAGTGATTGGTCGATGAGTTCGCTCAGACAGTGAACGATCATGGTCTGCATTTCAATAATTCGTGGTGCCCGGGTGCTGGGAATGTGTAATTCGACGTCCTCCGGTAACAGCAGACTGGAAATGTCGCCACAAGCGCCACCGCTGAGAACGATGACCAGCATATTCCGGTCATGGGCGGCGCGAATGGCCTGGATGATACTGCCGTTATTTTCCACCCCCGCTACCGCCAGCAGTACGTCTCCAGGCTGCCCCAGGGCGCGAACTTGTTTGGAGTACAACTCGTTACTGGCTGATGAAGTAGCGATGGCGGACAGGGTGGCACTGTCGGTGCCGAGAGACAGTGCTGGCAGGGAGGGTCGCTCATGCTCAAAGCGGTGCAACAGGTTGGTGCTGAATATCTGGGCCACCGCGCCACCGCTGCCGTTGCCGCAGGCGAGTATCTTTTTTTCCTGCAGCAGCGCCTCTATACAGACATCGCTGGCACGCTGAAGGTGATCCACCAATGCGTCGACTGAGACCGTAATCAGTTCAACGGTTTCCTGGAAGCCACCTGCGATGGCCTGATAATTATCCATATTCTGGTGTACTGTAACCTATAAAGTGTACATTCAGAGCCTCCCAGTTCGCCTGCTGCCGCGTCGCCTAAGAGCGCCTTCTGTTGGTGCAGCTCTTGGCAAGGTGACCTACATTCCCTGCGAACTGCGTCGGAGTGCCGCCGCACTTGCAGCGGACGAATTGGAGGGCTCTGAATGTACACTTTATAGGTTACACTACGCTAGCCAATAAATGCGCTTTTCAGCCATTGTAACTCAACTTCAGCAGTCGACTGGATCGGCGTGATTGCCAACACATCAAAGCGGCAGGGTCGATCGTGAAACCGCGGCCTGCTCTGCAGGTAAAACTGTGCTGCCCGGATAATTTTGCGCTGCTTATTGCGGTCCACGGATGCCGCTGCCGACCCAAAGTTGCGATTGCTGCGATAGCGAACCTCCACAAAAACCAGTTGTTGCCCCTGGCTGCAAATGATGTCAATTTCACCGGCCTTGCAGCGGAAATTTCGCTCCAGCAGTTTTAGGCCCGCTTTCAGCAGGTAGTCTACAGCGTGTTCCTCGTAGTATTGGCCCTTGTTCATTGCCTGAAACCTCCCTGTTCCAGTGTGCTCATTGACGCAATGGCACCGGTATTCCGCCACTGAACGTGGCCGCCAGCAACTGCCGGTGTACGCGCCCCCGCTCATCCATACTCAGTAATCCGGTGTGCCCGCGGATACTGTTGTTGGGGCTGGCGCGCAACTGCCCCAGGCGCCAGTGTAGCAGGAATGCATCGGCCCCCAGGGCGTACATGGCAGCCAATGTTTCGGTGGCGCCGCTGGCCTTGATCGTCTGTCGCAGCTTGGTCTGCTGTAGCAGCCAGGGCATTTGCACCAGGCGCACACCGTTCAGGTCCCTGTCCAGCTGAGGGCTGGGTTGACCACTGAACACGTGGGAAGTCGAATAGACCGGCAGATCCTCGGCGTAGTGGAATGCGATCAGTGGTTTGATGGAACGGGCTTCGGCGGGCTGGCCGCTGAGCAGGAAGACGCTGTCGATATCCTGGCGGCGGCGGGGTGAAAATTCGACCTCGGTGCCCATCAGTTGTCGGATCTTGCGTGCTCGCGTTTCGCTCTGGACCAGATTTAGCGCTGCCTTGATGCTGCTGGAGTAATCGCTGCGACCACTGTAGACGGCAGTGCTGCGGAGCTCGCCCTGCAATTGCTGCCAGCGCTCCTCGAAGGCATCGGACATGGTATCGCCCCAGGTGCCGGCGGGGCGGATTAGCAAGGCCTGGCGTGCGCCCTGGTCAAATGCCAGCTGGGCGATCTGCCGTGCTTCATCCTCCGGTGCCAGCGCCATTTGGTAAAGCCCACTGCTATCTACTGGTTGCTGTTCCAGCCAGTTGAGCGCAAGCAGAGGTGCGCTGTCGGCTGCTTGCAGTGGCGCCCACTGGGCCAGCGTCTCCTTGGCCAGGGGGCCAATGACCAACTCCGTACCCATGTGCACTGCGGCCAGATAGGCTGTGTTAATGTCCGCGTATCTGTCGGTATCCAGCACTAGAAGCTGTTGCGGTTCCCAGCCGCGCTGTGCCGAGTCATACTGCATTGCGAGATATCCATCCAATACCGCCTGGGCAGCGCTGGCGAGCGCGTTGCTCAGCGGTAACAGCAGTGCCACCCGCTCTGGTCTGGTATTCGCTAGCTCGTCTAGCAACTCCAGCCCGCCGGGCAGTGAACCTGCCAGGGGATGTTCGCTGTACCGCTCTTGCCACAGCTGGATTTCAGCAACCTGGATATCGGGGCTCTCCGCCACCCGTGCAGCGATCAGGCTCAGGTCCAGCCAGCCCCGCCAATGGGAATCGGCCGATGCTTTCTCACTTTCCTTTCTCAGCTGCGTCAGTGAGCTGGATTGCAGTTGGTGCCAGATGCGGTCAATCAGGAAGGCGCGATGCCCGGGCTCGCTGCTACCCGCCAGCCATTGGTTAGCCGTGCGCGCGACCGCCAGCGTATCTCCCGATGCGCTCAACATGCGCAGGGTTTCGCGCTGGACCTGCCAGCGCGATTCGGGGCTCATGTCGCTGAGCCGCAACTGCTCCAGGCTCAAACTGACCAGTGCGGAAGTGACGTCTCCCCGCAGGTAATAAAGCTGCGCCCACAGCAGGCTGTGACGGGCTTGTTCATCAAGTGTCAGCTTGTCGCGCTGAATTTCCCTGAGTATGCTGGCCGCAGGCGGCAATTGCCGTTCCTGCAACAGGCTGTGAATACTGTCCAGCAGGGCGGTGTAGTCACCCTCGCTGCCCGGGACAGCGACCGGGGTTTCCTCTACCACGGGTACCGTGATGGTTGCCTCCGGTCTGGGTTGGCTGCCGCAAGCCGTCACCAGCAGGGCGATAATGAAGGTGGTTGCCGGGTGGCGTGTAACTGGACTGCTCATTGATAAACACGGGACTTACAGTAAAAATGGAGAGTGCACTTTACGTTGTGGCTACCCCTATCGGCAACCTGGGGGACATGGTACCGCGAGCGGTGCAAGTACTACAATCGGTCGATCTTATTGCGGCGGAGGATTCCCGGCACAGTGGTGTGCTGCTGCGGTACTTCGATATCGACACGCCGGTTTTTCCCTATCACGATCACAGCGACGCTAGAGCCATTGCCCGGATTGCAGACTGTATTAACAATGGCGGTTCGGTAGCGCTCATTTCCGATGCGGGAACACCGCTGGTTTCCGATCCCGGGTACCGCTTGCTGCGGTATGCCCACGCTGCTGGTTGGCGAGTAGTACCAGTACCGGGCGCCAGCGCCCTGCTGGCGGCGCTCTCGGTGGCGGGGCTGGCCACGGACCGGTTCCGGTTCGAGGGTTTCCTGCCGGCAAAAACTTCCGCCCGCTGCCGGCGCCTGGAAGCACTGGCAGCGGAGCCAGTCACCCTGATTTTTTATGAGGCGCCACACCGGCTGCATGAGTGTCTTCAGGATATGCAGCAAAGTTTTGGCGACGATCGCCTGGTGGTACTGGCGCGAGAGCTGACCAAGGTCTTCGAAACCGTCATTCGGGCACCGGTCGCCGAGCTACTCGCGATTGTGGAAGCCGACAGTAACCAGAGCCGCGGCGAGATCGTGTTGTTGGTGGAAGGTGCGAGACCCGTGTCCGCTGCGTTGGACAGCGATGCTGAAAGACTGTTGCAGTTATTGGCGGCGGAGTTGCCGCCGAGGAAGGCGGCGGCTATAGCTGCCGAATACACCGGGCTACGTAAGAAAGATCTCTACAACTGGATTATCTCGCAGTCGGCTTGATCGTGGAAAACGGTAGCCCTGACCCCTGCTAGCGGGTCCACGATCTCGAACAGAGCTTGCGTCTCGATGACGCTCCCGCTAACCTTGCCCCCGGAGTTGGCCAGGCGATCGCTTGTTATTCGTAACGGGAGGAAAGTCCGGGCTCCGCAGGGCAGGGTGCCAGGTAACACCTGGGGGGCGTGAGCCTACGGAAAGTGCAGCAGAAAGGATACCGCCCGATTCGTCGGGTAAGGGTGAAAAGGTGCGGTAAGAGCGCACCGCGCGGCTGGTAACAGGCGTGGCGACGGTAAACCCCCACTCGGAGCAAGACCAAATAGGAATCCATGGCTGCGGCCCGCAGTGGATTCGGGTAGGTTGCTACAGGCGGACGGTGACGTTCGTCGCAGATGAATGATCGTCCACGACAGAACCCGGCTTATCGGCCAACTCCACTTTCTTTACGCGTCCCCTCTCTCCCACTTTGTTCCCGTTTGCTGCACGCGTTGGTCGCTGCGAACTGGCTTGCCCGTGGTGTTTATTCCTTTTTCATATAAAAAACATCCATAGACATAAAAAAATAATTTGATAGTTAAGGTAAAACCTTAACTAAAGTGTATATGGAGCTGTTTTAAGATTGTTTTTACCCTTTTTCAATCCGGAAGATCTTAGGGTTAGTCACGTAAAAGCACGCTAATTCACTGAAATTACGAAGTTTTTCCCCTGTTTCTAGCTTGACAGTTTCTCCTCCACGTACCTATAGTGTCGAAAAGTGGAAATAAGTGGGAATTTTTGGCTTTTAGTGGCGCAAGAAAGTCAATCAGTGGGGATTTCAAACTGTGTTTCGCGGTGTACAGCACATCAATATGGATGCGAAAGGGCGACTGGCGATGCCGGCGCGCCAGCGCGAGCCATTGCTGTACGAATGTAACGGCCAGTTGGTGGCAACTATCGATACCCAATCCCGTTGCCTGTTTATCTACCCTTTGCCCGAATGGGAAAAAATTGAGCGAGAGATTCAGGCGTTGCCAGCGTTGAAACCCGCGGTGAAACGTTTCCAGCGTCTGGTGATTGGCTATGCCACCGACCTGGAACTGGATGGCAGTGGTCGATTGCTGTTGCCGGCTCCCCTGCGCGAGTATGCCCAATTGGAAAAGAAACTGGTGTTGGTTGGTCAGGGCAGGAAGCTGGAGCTTTGGGCAGAGGAATTGTGGCTGGCCGAGCGCGATCGGGCCCTGGAGGAAGCTGGCCCCGACGTAGAACTACCTGAAGAATTGATGTCACTGACCCTGTAGGTGGCGGTGATGCATCAAACAGTATTGTTACCGGAGGCAGTCGCCGCCCTGGTAACAGAGCGGGATGGCTACTACGTAGACGGCACCTTTGGCCGTGGTGGCCACAGTCGCGAAATTCTTTCGGTTTTGGGAGCGGGAGGGCACCTGTTGGCAGTGGACAAAGATCTACAGGCAATAGAGGTGGCCAGGTTGATTCAGGAGAATGAAACCAGGTTCGATTTTGAACACGGGTCTTTCGCTCAGCTTCCCCATCAACTGCGGCGAAGGGGGATCGAGGCAGTTGATGGCATTTTATTGGATTTGGGTGTGTCCAGTCCGCAACTCGATGAAGGTGCGCGGGGATTTTCATTTTTGCAGGACGGACCCCTGGACATGCGTATGGATACCAGCAGTGGCATGACCGCAGCGCAGTGGCTGGCCACGGTCAAGCATGGCGACCTGGCGCGGGTATTGCGGGAAGACGGCGAGGAGCGGTATGCCGGGCGGATTGCCAGCGCCATCCTGCGCGCGCGCGAGAAGGAGCCCCTGCAAACCACCGCGCAGTTGGCTCAGGTGGTTGCCGCAGCAAACCCCAAATGGGAACAGCACAAACACCCGGCCACCCGCGCGTTCCAGGCCATTCGTATTTACATCAACCAGGAGCTGGAAGATCTGGAAAAGCTGTTGGGTGAATCGGTGGAGTTGCTCGGCCCCGGCGGTCGCCTGGTGGTGATCAGCTTTCACTCCCTGGAGGATCGCCTGGTCAAGCGTTTTATTCGGCGCATGGCCAGGGGCGATGAGCTGCCGGCGAGTGTGCCGGTGCGAGAGCAAGATCTGAATCGGCGGCTGCGCCCCATTGGCAAGGCGGTGCGCCCCGGTACCGAAGAGATTGCCGCCAACACCCGGGCGCGCAGCGCGATCATGCGGGTTGCGGAGAAACTGCCGGTCAGCGGCAGCACTCACCGATGACATCCCAGCCCCAGCAGGCCCGCGCCAGGTTCCACTGGTTGGGCATCAATGCGCTGTTGACCCTGGCAGTGGTCTTGAGTGCGGTCGCTGTAGTCGGGACCAGCCATAAATGCCGGCAGTCATATGCGCGCCTGCAAAAGCTGCAGTCGGCACAATGGGATATGCAGGAAAACTGGAGTCGTCTGCTGTTGCAAGAGAGCGCGTTGGCCACCCACTACCGCGTGGAGCAGGCTGCCGAACAGCGCTTGCAGATGCGTATTCCCACAGCCGCTGATATCCGGCTGTTGTTGCGATGAAGGTGTGATGAAGCTGCGATGAAAAAGTCACAATACATCCCGGTTTCGCCATGGCGGGTTCTGCTCATGGCCACAATTATCGCCCTATTATTCATGTTGTTGTTATGGCGAGTGGTGAGTCTGCAAGTGCTGGATACTGATCGCGGCTACGAATTTCTGCAGGGCCAGGGCGAAGCCCGCTTCGTGCGTACGGCGGTGATACCTGCTTACCGCGGGGTGATCTCGGATCGCCGTGGTGAAACGCTGGCGGTGAGTACACCGGTCATCTCCCTCACGGCCAACCCGCAGGTGTTGGCGAGTTCGGGACAAACTGCGCGGTTGGCGCGGGCGCTGAAAATGAAACCGGCAGTATTGGAACGTCGGCTTGAGCGCTACCAGGGCCGACAGTTTATGTATCTCAAGCGCCATATGGCCCCGGCTGACGCCCGCGCGGTACTGCAGCTCCAGTTTCCCGGGGTGCGTGGTGAGCAGGAGTATCAGCGCTATTACCCGGCGGGGGAGATCGCAGCACATCTGGTGGGCTTCACCAACGTGGACGACAGGGGTATCGAAGGCCTGGAGTTGGCCTACGATGACTGGTTGCGTGGCAGCCCGGGACGCAAGCAAGTCATCAAGGATCTGTACGGTGAGGTGGTGCGCGACATCGGAGAATTGGAGCCCGCGCGCTCCGGCAAGGATCTCAGTCTCAGTATTGATTTGCGGCTGCAGTACCTGGCGCACCGGGAGCTGCAGCGCGCCATCGCGCTCACCGGGGCCGAGTCCGGCAGTGTGGTGACGATAGACATCCGCACGGGTGAAGTGCTGGCGATGGTAAATCATCCAGTCTACAACCCGAATAACCGCAAAAACCTCAAGCCGGGGCAGACCCGGAACCGCGCCCTGGTGGACAACTTCGAGCCGGGCTCCACCATGAAACCACTGGCGGTACTGGCGGCCCTTGAAAGTGGGCTGTTTACGCCACAGACGCTTATTGATACCTCACCAGGTCGGATCAAGGTGGGCCGCAAGGTACTGCTGGACCCGGTGAACTACGGTGAGATAGATCTGTCGAAAGTAGTGGCCAAGTCCAGCCAGGTCGGAATCGTGAAAATGACCTTGCAGTTGGACGAACAGGCTGTGTGGCAGATGTTCAAACAGTTCGGCCTGGGTCAGAGCCCGGGCACTGGTTTCCCCGGTGAGGCTGCTGGCCTCTTGCCATATCGCGCGAAATGGCTGCCCATAGAGCGGGTGACGCTGGCCTACGGCTACGGTTTGACCGCAACCCCACTGCAGTTGGCACTGGCTTACTCAGTATTGGCCGATCGCGGTTTGCGCCATCCCGCAAGTTTGTTGCGACTGGACGCGGATGAAGTTCTCACCGAGCAGGTGGTCGACCCTCGTCTGGCTCGCCAGGTTTTGCAGATGCTTGAAGGAGCGACGGCGGACACCGGTACGGCACGACGGGCCAGAGTGGCGGGCTTCCGGGTTGCCGGCAAAACCGGAACCGCGCACAAAGCTAACCACGGCGGCTACGCGGATGATCGCTACCTGGCGCTGTTTGCCGGCATTGCTCCGGTTAGCAATCCGCGTCTGGTGACAGTGGTGCTGATCAATGAGCCGCAGCGAAATCGCTATCACGGCGGTGAGGTGGCGGCGCCGGTTTTCTCCAGAATTACCGCCGGCGCACTGCGCCTGTTGAATATCGCGCCAGATCGGCGCGCGGATGCGGGAGCGGCATAGTGATGGTGCTGCACAGACATAAACCCACCACTGTGCCACTCAGTCGGGTACTGGATTCAGGGTCCCATGGCGATGTCCGTATCCAGGGTTTGCAGCTGGATTCCCGTCAGCTCAAGGCCGGAGAGGCCTTTTTAGCGGTCAGCGGTGCCGAGCACGACGGTCGTGATTACTGTGCCCAGGCCGCAGCAGCAGGTGCCGCGGTAATTATTGCTGAGAAGGGGCTAAGCCGAGCGCAGCGATCTGCCTGCGCGGCTGTGCCCGTCGTCGAGGTGGCGGGGTTGGTGCAGCAATTGGGACGTATTGCCGCCAGGTATTACGGCGAACCGGCTGCCAGCATGCGCCTGTTCGGTATCACCGGCACCAACGGCAAGACCACCACCTCGCGTTTGCTGGCACAGTTGTTGCGCCGCCAGTTTGGCCGCTGTGGAGTGATAGGAACCCTGGGTGCCACCCTGGGAGATGATATCAGCGACGCGGTCAATACCACCCCCGATGCGGTCAGCTTGCAGCGCGTGCTGGCGGAATGGCATGACCTGGGTGTGGCACTTGCGGCGCTGGAGGTATCGTCACACAGCTTGGACCAGGGGCGTGTCAACGGGCTGTCTTTCGACACGGCAATCTTTACCAATCTCAGCCAAGATCACCTGGATTATCACGGTGATATGGTCAGCTATGGCCTGGCCAAGTCCCGTTTGTTTCGCGACAGCCAGCTGCAAACCGCCATCGTCAATGCCGACGATCCTTACAGCGCATTCCTGCGGGACGTGCTCGCACCCGGGGTGCAGCTGTTGACCTATTCGGTACAGGGCACCCCCAGCACGGTTGTGGCCAGCAATGTCAGCTTTCACGACAGCGGGCTGGCGGCGGATATCGAGACGCCCTGGGGTGAGGGGGTGCTGCGCAGCCCACTGGCGGCGGAATTCAATCTCTCCAACTTGCTGGCGGCGCTGGCCGCTGCCTGTAACACCGGGATGCCGCTGCAGAGCGTGCTGGACTGCACGCTTGATTTGCAAGGGGCACCGGGCAGAATGGAATACGTGCCCAATGACTTAGGTCTGCAGATCGTCATCGACTATGCCCATACCCCCGCTGCGCTGCAGCAGGCTTTGCATGCGCTGCGAGCGCACACCCGCGGTTCCCTGATTTGCGTCTTTGGCTGTGGCGGCGATCGCGATGCTGGCAAGCGGCCGCTGATGGGGCAGGTGGCGACGGCAGCTGCTGACCGGGTCATAGTGACCAGCGACAATCCACGCACCGAGTCGCCACAGAAAATCATCTCCGACATAGAAGCGGGCTGCATCCACGCGCCCGAGATTGAAGTTGACCGGGCCGCGGCTATCGCCCTGGCGGTGGCGACTGCCGAGCCGGATGACTGTGTACTGATCGCAGGCAAGGGCCACGAGACCTATCAACAGCTCGGTGCCAGGCGCCTGCCCTTCAGCGATATCCAGCAGGTGCGTCTGGCACTGACGGGGAGGCAGGTGCAGTGATGCGCAGCTTCTGCCTGACCGAGCTGGAAATACCGCTGGCCGGCCGCTTACAGGGCGTGGACGTCAGTTTCGATGCGGTTTCCACCGATACCCGAACCCTGCAGCCCGACGACTTGTTTGTCGCGTTGCGTGGCCCCAGTTTTGATGGCCATGGTTTTGTTGCAACCGCGGCAGAGCAGGGTGCGGGTGCTGCGCTGGTGTCCGGGCAAGGCAGATACCCGATTTCGACCCTGCGGGTGGCAGACACCCGGCAGGCATTGGGGCAGCTGGCGGCACTCAATCGGCAGCACTTTGCCGGCAAGCTGGTGGGAATCACCGGCAGCAGTGGCAAGACCACGGTCAAGAACATGCTGGCGACGATACTGCAAGCACGGGCTCCGACGCTGGCAACGGTGGGCAATTTGAACAACGAGATCGGTCTGCCACTGAGCTTGTTACGCCTGCAGGAGCGACATGAGTTTGCCGTCATCGAGATGGGTGCGTCCCGCGCCGGAGATATCAGCTACCTGTGTGAGCTGGCGGTACCCGATGTTGCGGTGCTGCTGAATGCCCTGCCGGCCCATCTGGAGGGTTTCGGTGATCTCGCCGGGGTGGCTGCGGCCAAGGGTGAGATTTTTTCCGGCCTGGCCGAGAGCGGTACCGCGGTAATCAATGCCGATAGCGAGTTCGCGCCCCAGTGGCGGCGCCTGGCGCAAACGGCCCACCGCATTGAATTTGGCCTCGCCGGGAGCGCTGCAGTCAGCGCCCGCGACTGTGTGGACCGGGGAGTTTTCGGAACCCGTTTCCAGCTGGTGGCTGAGCAGGGTGAAGTTGCCATAGAGCTGGCGCTGCCGGGGCGACACAGCGTTATCAACGCGCTTGCGGCCAGCGCAGCTGCACTGGCAGTGGGTACTCGCTTGCCTGACATCGCCAGCGGTTTGGCACGGGTGCGCTCGGAAGCAGGCCGACTGCATGTGACCACGGCTGCAAGTGGCATGGTACTGGTCGATGACAGTTATAACGCCAATCCCGGGTCGGTCAAGGCTGCCATAGATTTGCTGGCCGACTGTGATGGTCGTCGGATTCTGGTACTGGGTACAATGAGTGAACTCGGTCCGGACAGCGAGCGCTTGCATGAGGAAGTGGGGCGTTATGCGTTGCAGCAGGGGCTCGAAGAATTGTGGTTGACCGGGACCGAGACCCTGGCGACGGGCCGGGGCTATGGCGTGGGTGCCGAGCACTGCGCGGATCTCCTTGAGTTGGCGCAACGCTTGCGGGGACGTTTTTCCCGGGGTGACGTGGTCCTGGTGAAGGGTTCACGCAGTGCTGGAATGGAAGCCATTGTGACGGCCCTGCTTGCGCAGGCTGGCGGGGTAAACTGATATGTTGCTGTGGCTAGCCGAATATCTGAGTAGTTTTGCCAGTGGTTTTCAGGTGTTCCAGTACCTGACCTTTCGCGGCATACTCGGCGTGCTTACCGCGCTGCTCATCGCTCTGCTGGTTGGTCCCGCCATGATTCGTCGGCTCAACTACCACCAGATCGGGCAGGCCGTGCGGGACGATGGTCCGGAGTCTCACCTCACCAAATCAGGTACCCCCACCATGGGCGGTGCTCTGATACTGGTGGCGATTGGTGTCAGCACGCTGCTGTGGAGCGACCTTTACAACCCCTTCGTGTGGTTGGCACTGTTGGTAACCAGCGTCTTTGGGGCAGTGGGCTGGGTGGACGACTACCGCAAAGTGGTGGAGAACGATCCGCGCGGCTTGCCCGGGCGCTGGAAACTGTTCTGGCAATCGCTGGCGGGTCTGGCTGCAGCTTTCTACCTGTATACCATGGTGGATTCCGAGGTGACCACGCAGCTTTTCGTCCCCTTCTTCAAGAATGTTGCCTGGGAGATGGGGCCGTTATTCATCGTGCTGACCTACTTTGTCATCGTCGGCGCCAGCAACGCGGTCAACCTGACGGATGGGCTGGATGGGCTGGCGATATTGCCCACGGTGATGGTGGGCGCGGCGTTGGGGATCATTGCCTACCTGACCGGCAATATTCAGTTTGCGGACTATCTACATATTCCTTACGTCGCCGGCGCTGGTGAATTGGTGGTGTTTTGCGGCTCCATAGCCGGTGCCGGCCTTGGTTTCCTTTGGTTCAATACCTATCCAGCCCAGGTGTTTATGGGAGATGTCGGCGCGCTGGCTCTGGGTGCTGCGCTGGGCACTGTGGCGGTGATCACCCGCCACGAGATCGTGTTTTTCATTATGGGTGGCATCTTCGTGCTGGAGACTGTTTCTGTCATCTTGCAAGTGGCCTCCTATCAATTAACGGGTAAGCGCATCTTCCGGATGGCACCCATACACCACCATTTTGAACTGAAGGGCTGGCCGGAGCCGCGGGTGATTGTGCGGTTCTGGATAATTACGGTGATGCTGGTCCTGTTCGGGCTGGCGACACTGAAACTGCGCTGAGTGAAGGGAATGGTAGCGGCCTTGAATACTGACCTGATTTCCCGCAGTGAACCCCCGATTATCGTGGGCCTGGGTAGCACGGGTCTGTCTATCGCGCGCTACTTCCAGCGTCAGGGAGTCGCCTTCGTAGTGGTAGATAGCCGTGGCAATCCTCCGGGCCTGGGTGAGCTGCGCGCGGACTGCCCCGACACCGAGGTGATACTGGGGGAAATTCCCGCGCAGCGCTTGCGAGCGGCCGGCCGCCTGGTGGTTAGCCCGGGTATTCCGCTGACGGAGCCAGCGGTCGTAGAGGCGATTGCTGCGGGCGTGCCGATTTGCGGAGATATCGATCTGTTTTGCGCCGAGGCCACCGCGCCTGTGGTCGGTATCACCGGCTCAAATGCCAAATCCACGGTCACGGAATTGTTGGGCGGGATGGCGCGTCGCGCCGGGATGGCTGCAGCGGTTGGGGGAAATCTCGGTACCCCGGCTCTGGATCTGCTGGACAGCAAGGCTGATTGTTACATTCTGGAATTGTCCAGCTTTCAACTGGAGCGGGCCGGAGTGCTGGAACTGGAGGTGGCCACGGTACTCAACGTCAGTGACGACCATCTGGATCGGCACGGCAGCATGCAAAACTACCTGCAGGCCAAGCAACGCATTTTTGCCGGTTGTCACAAGCTGGTGTGTAACCGGGACGATGCTATGACCCTGCCCGCACAGGCGAACCTGGCCCCGTGTTGGACTTATGGACTGTCCCTACCCATGGAGGCTGGCCTGGGGCTGGTGGAACGGGATGGCGAGGAGTGGCTCTCCTACCAGGGTGAGCTGCTCATGCCAGCGAGGTTGCTGGCACTGGTTGGGCGCCACAATATCAGCAACGCCCTGGCTGCCCTGGCACTGGGCATGGCCCTGGAACTGCCGATGGCGCCGATGCTGGATGAGTTGCGGGAGTTTACCGGTCTGCCCCATCGCTGCCAGTTGGTGGCGGAGAGTGAGGATGTGCGCTACATCAATGACTCCAAAGCCACCAATCCGGGCGCGACGCTGGCGGCCTTGCGCGGGCTCGGAGGAGAACAGAACCTGCTGTTGATTGCCGGTGGACAGGGCAAGGGCGCGGATTTTTCGGTGCTGGCAGGCGAGGTGGCTGCGCGCTGCAAGGGAGTGATCCTGCTGGGTGAGGATGCGGGCAGGCTGGCCACCGTCCTCGAAGCCGTGGTACCGATCTACCGCGCCACGTCCATGGCGGCGGCGGTCTCTGTGGCGGCGGAACTGGCGAGCCCCGGAGATGTGGTTCTGCTGTCCCCGGCCTGTGCCAGTTTTGACATGTTTTCCGGGTTTCCAGAACGCGGCCAGCATTTTGCTCAGTGCGTGCTGGCTCACTTGACTGAGCGTGGGCGGGTATGACTGCTGCCGGCGCAATCGGCACACCGCTGCGAGCCCTGGCGCAGCCGGCGGACAGCGTGATTTTGTGTTTGGGCCTGGCTCTGCTGTTGGTGGGATTTGTTGCGATCACCTCAGCCTCAGTTGAATACGCCGCGGCAAACTATGGTGATCCTCTGCATCACAGTAGTCGGCACCTGATGTATCTGGTGTTGGCATTGTTGGCGGCGACAGTGGCCTACAGTGTGCCCATGGGATTCTGGTTCGATACCGGGTGGGTGTGGTTGTTCATAGGGCTGGTACTTTTGCTGTTGGTGCTGATTCCCGGCATCGGCCGCGAGGTTAATGGCAGCCGTCGCTGGTTGGCGCTGGGGCCGGCTACCCTGCAAGCGTCCGAGTTCGCCAGGCTGTTCCTCATTATTTATCTCTCGGGTTACTTGCAGCGTCGGGAGGAACAAGTGCGCAGCCAGTGGCAGGGATTCGTCAAACCCATGATGGTCGTGTTCGCTATTACCCTGCTGTTGATGGTGGAACCGGATTTCGGGGCCACTGTCGTTACAGTGGGCACGGCCTTTGGCATGTTGTTCCTCGCTGGTGTGAAGCTGGGTCACTTCCTATTGGTGGTACTGGGCAGTGTGATGGCGCTGGTGATCCTGCTGGTGAGTGAGCCTTATCGCATGCAGCGTCTCACCGCTTACACCGATCCCTGGGCGGACCAGTTCAACAGTGGCTACCAGCTGACCCAGTCGTTGATTGCGTTTGGTCGGGGTGAGTGGACTGGAGTCGGTCTGGGCAACAGCGTGCAAAAGCTCTTTTACCTACCGGAAGCCCATACCGATTTCGTGTTCTCAATCTGGGCGGAGGAGACGGGGCTGATCGGGGCGGTTACCGTCATTGCCCTTTACCTGGCGCTGATCTACCGGATTCTGTGGATATCGCGCAAGAGCTGCCAGGCGGGTGATTTGTTCGGCGCCCATATTTGCCATGGTGTGGCGCTGGTCTTCACCGCGCAGGTGTTTATCAATATCGGGGTCAGTACTGGCTTGTTGCCAACCAAGGGGCTGACCCTGCCGCTGATCAGCTACGGCGGTAGCAGCCTGATCGTCTGTTGCTGCATGTTGGCGCTGGTGCTGCGCGTGGACCGTGAACGCCGGACCGGGAGGGGGAAGCGTGGACGCTGAACCCCGGGTCAAGAACATTGTGGTAGTCGCCGGTGGCACCGGGGGACATGTCTATCCGGCGCTGGCGGTCGCGCTGGAGTTGCAGGAGCGCGGCTATCGAATCCACTGGCTGGGTACCGAAGCCGGGCTTGAGGCCCGGGTGGTGCCAGCGGCGGGAATAGAGCTGCATTTCCTGCGGGTTCAGGGATTGCGCGGTAAGGGTTTGAGCGCCAAGCTACAGGGTCTGGTGTTGGCCTGCTGGGCGGTGCTACAGGCACTGGGAGCGCTGCGGCGTATGCAGCCGCTGTGTGTGCTTGGCATGGGAGGTTATGTGGCGGGTCCGGTGGGCATGGCCTGTCGAATATTGCGCAAACCGCTACTGATTCACGAGCAGAATTCAGTGGCGGGCACCACTAATCGTATTCTCAGCCGCTTCGCCCGGCGCGTCCTCAGCGCTTACCCCGCTGCCTTCGACACCGGCGTCGACGCGATTATGGTAGGCAATCCGGTGCGCGCCGAAGTACTTGAATGCGGGGCGAGGGCCGGCTATGACTATGACGGCGAGCGCCCGCTGAAGTTGCTGGTACTCGGCGGAAGCCTGGGCGCTCGCGCTATCAATGATGTGTTGCCGGAGACCCTGGGCCTGTTGGGATCCTCCCATCCCCTGCACGTGCGCCACCAGACTGGCAGGGCCCATGGTAAAGCCGTCAAAGCCGCCTATCAGGTTGTTAACAATGGGGGTGTGGAGGTGGTGTCCTATATTGAGGACATGGCCGCGGCCTATGCCTGGGCAGATCTGGTGCTGTGCCGCGCGGGTGCGCTGACACTCGCTGAACTCACGGTGATGGGGCGACCCTCGGTGCTGGTACCCCTGCCACATTCGATTGATGATCATCAGCTGCACAATGCCAACTGGCTGGTACGCTCGGGTGCGGCGCTGTTGTTGCCGCAGTCAGAGCTTAAACCTGAGAATCTGGCAAAATTATTGTCCCAGTTAGCCGGCAGTCCCACCCGGCTGGCGGCACTGGCGCACGCAGCCACCCAGTCGGCGCAACTGGACGCCACCAGCAAGGTCGCGGATATCTGTGAGGAGGTGCGTTTTGAACGGCGCTAGCAACTCTTTTCCGGTACCTGAAATGCGCCGCATCAGTGCCATTCATATGGTTGGTGTTGGCGGTGCTGGCATGAGCGGAATTGCTGAGGTACTACTCAACCTGGGCTATCAGGTGAGCGGTTCGGATGTGCGTGATAGCGAGATCATCCAGCGCTTGCGCGAGCTGGGTATTGACGTGCAGATAGGCCACAGCGAGCAGAACATTGGCCGCGCCGACGTGGTGGTGATCTCCAGCGCCGTGCACAGCGATAATCCAGAGGTTGCGGCGGCGCGGGAGGCTCGTATTCCGGTGATACCGCGGGCGGAGATGTTGGCGGAGTTGATGCGCTACCGGCATGGCATCGCTGTAGCGGGAACCCACGGCAAAACCACAACCACCAGTCTTATCGCCTCAATATTTGCCGAGGCTGGCCTGGATCCAACCTTTGTTATCGGTGGTTTGGTCAACAGCGCTGGCACCAATGCCAAGCTGGGGGCGAGCCGTTACCTTATCGCTGAGGCAGACGAGAGTGACGCCTCCTTCTTGCACCTGCAGCCCGTGGTTGCCGTGCTGACCAACATTGAGGCGGATCATATGGATACCTACGGCGGCGATTTTGCCGTCCTGCGCCGCACCTTTCTGGAGTTTTTGCACAACCTGCCCTTTTACGGCCTGGCCATACTGTGTGTGGATGATCCGGTGGTGGCTGAACTGCTACCCGAAGCCAGCCGCGCCGTGCTCAGCTATGGCTTTTCGGAACAGGCCGACTACCGGATTACCGGGGTGGAGAAAAAATCCCTGACCACAGCCTTCACCGTGCAACGACCGTCGCCAAAATCGCCGCTGCAAGTAGAGCTGAACATGCCGGGCCTGCACAACGTGCTTAATGCGACCGCGGCGTTGGTTGTGGCCAGTGATGAGGGCCTGGACGATGCGGCTATACAGCGCGGGCTCAGTGGTTTTCAGGGTGTGGGTCGGCGGTTTGAAGTGTTGGGGGAACTGCCGCTTACGCAGGGCTCGGCGCTGCTGGTTGATGACTACGGGCATCATCCCACCGAGGTGCGGGCCACTATGGAGTCCGCCCGCCAGGCCTGGCCCGAGCGGCGTCTGGTGGTGATTTTCCAGCCCCATCGTTTCAGCCGTACCCGGGACCTGTACGAGGACTTTGTGAACGTGCTTTCCAGCTGTGACGTGCTGCTGCTGCTCGATGTCTACGCTGCCGGCGAAGCGGCGATTGCGGGTGCTGACGGGCGCAGTCTCAGTCGCAGCATTCGCCAGCGGGGCGTGGTCGATCCGGTCTTCGTGCAGGAAATAGATGAGGTCCCCGGCGTGTTGGCCGGCATTATCCAGGATGGTGACGTCATTCTCACCCAGGGGGCTGGCAATGTCGCGGCCCTCGCCCAGGAATTGCGTCAATACCAGTTTACCGGAGCAGCCCCATGACTCTGGAACAGTTGCAGGACGCTCGCGTTGCAGTGTTACAGGGAGGTGACTCCCCGGAACGGGAGGTGTCCCTGATGAGCGGTGCCTCGGTGGAGGCGGCTTTACAGGAACTGGGAGTGGCGACAATTGCCGTGGACACCGCGCTGCCCCGCTGGTGGAACCAACTGCAGCAGATAGATCTGGCTTTCATCTGCCTGCACGGTCCCGGCGGCGAAGACGGCGTAGTGCAGGGTGCGCTGGAAACGATGGCTATTCCATACACTGGCTCCGGTGTGCTCGCCTCAGCCCTGGCCATGGATAAATTGCGCAGCAAGCGGCTCTGGCGCGGGATCGGTCTGGCGACGCAAGATTTTGAGGAGCTGGCGGTAGACAGTGACTGGCAGGCAGTGATCGATCGTCTCGGCAGTGTCTTTGTGAAACCGGCTACCGGTGGCTCCAGCATCGGTACCGCAGGCGCCAACACCGCCGAGAGCCTGGCGGCGGCCTGGCAGCAGGCGGCCCAGTACGGAGACCGGGTAATCGCTGAACGCCTGATTGAGGGTGGCGAGTACACGGTTGCGATTCTGGACGGGCAGGCACTGCCGGCCATCAAAATGGAAACCGATAACGAGTTTTACGACTACCAAGCCAAGTATCTTTCCGACGCAACACGTTACCTCTGCCCCTGTGGCCTGAGCAGTTCCGAGGAGGCGGAACTAGCGCAGTTGGCCCTGCTGGCTTTTGAATCGCTGGGCTGTGCAGGCTGGGGCCGGGTGGATTTTATGCGTGATCAGCAGGGCAACTCCTGGGTACTGGAGGTGAATACGGTGCCGGGTATGACCCACCACAGTCTGGTACCGATGGCAGCGGCGGCCAGGGGGCTGTCGCTGCCAGAACTGGTGGGCAGAATTGCCTGTCTCAGCTTGGTGCGGAACTAGGGATATGGCTACAGGGGCGACAAGCAAAGCCAACAAACCCGGGGTGCTGGCTGGCGCGGCGCGCACCGGGCGCGCGCTGCTGGGGGTATTGGCCGGCGTCGCTGTGATCGCCGCCTTGCTCCTGGCGGCCCGGGAATTGTCGCAACTGCCGATAGAGCGGATTGTGGTTAGTGGTGACCTGCAGCGGGTTTCCCGATCGCAGCTGCGCTCGATGGTAACCGAGTCGCTGCAGGGGGGCTTTCTGTGGGCGGATTTGCAGAATGTCCGAGCGCCGCTGGAGCAACTGCCCTGGGTGTTTCGGGTGGTGGTCAAGCGCCGCTGGCCCAATAGCCTGGAAATTGAGGTGACCGAACAGCTGCCGATTGCACGCTGGGGACAGGATGGTTTTGTGAATCACGAGGGCGAGGTATTCCGGCCCCAGGTCACGGAAACCCTGGACGAGCTGCCCTTGTTGTCTGGTCCAGCCGCTAGCCAGTTGCTGTTGATGCAGCACTATATGCGCATGCAGGAGCAACTGGCACGGGTCGAGTTGCAGTTGCTGGAGCTGAGCATGAATGATCGCGGTGGCCTGCGAGCGCGCTTGTCCAATGGCACCGAACTGGTATTGGGACGGGGTGATATGGAGGAAAAAATACAACGTTTTCTCGGTGTTTATCACGCCGATCTGGTGTCCCGGGCGACGCGGGTACGCAGTGTTGATCTGCGCTACGAATATGGGCTGGCGGTGGCGTGGACCACCGGTTGAGAGACATTAGGCAAACCAGGAGGAATAGAGTGTTGCAAGCAATAACAAGAAAAGATGTCAGTGCGGACTTAGGACCATAAGGGGAATCTGCTCATGGGCAGCGGGCAAGAAAAGAAAATGATAGTGGGCCTGGACATCGGTACCTCCAAGGTGGTCGCTATCGTTGGTGAGATAGGAGCGGCCGGGGTTATCGAAATCCTCGGTATTGGCTTCCAACCCAGCAAGGGCATGAAAAAAGGTGTGGTGATCAATATCGAATCCACCGTACAGTCGATACAGCGAGCAGTGGAAGAAGCTGAGCTGATGGCGGGCTGCCAGATTCACTCGGTCTATGTGGGTATCGCCGGCAGTCACATCCGTAGCCTGAATTCCCACGGTATTGTCGCCATTCGCGATCGTGAGGTTTACGCACTTGATCTGGAGCGTGTCATCGACGCCGCCCAGGCCGTGGCCATACCGGCGGACCAGCGCGTTCTGCATATCCTGCCGCAGGAATACGTCATCGATAACCAGGAGGGTATCAAGGAGCCGCTGGGTATGTCTGGTGTGCGCCTGGAGGCGAAGGTGCACCTGGTTACCTGTGCCACGAATGCTTCCCAAAATATTGAAAAGTGCATCCGACGCTGTGGTCTGGACGTAGAGGACATCATCCTCGAGCAGTTGGCCTCCAGTTACGCGGTGCTGACTGAGGACGAGAAGGAGCTGGGTGTCTGTCTGGTGGATATAGGCGGCGGCACTACCGATATCGCCATCTTCACCGAGGGGTCGATCCGCCACACCAGCGTCATTCCGATTGCCGGTGACCAGGTGACCAACGATATCGCCATGGCGCTGCGCACTCCCACCCACCACGCGGAGGAGATAAAGATCAAGTACGCCTGTGCGCTTACGCAGCTGGCAGGTGCTGAGGAAACCATCAAAGTGCCCAGTGTGGGAGATCGACCGCCGCGTGACCTCTCGCGCCAGGCGCTGGCCGAGGTGGTGGAGCCGCGCTACGACGAGTTGTTCACTCTGGTGCAGTCCGAACTGCGGCGCAGTGGTTTTGAAGACCTGATTCCGGCCGGAATCGTGCTTACCGGCGGTACTTCCAAGATGGAAGGGGCTATGGAGTTGGCGGAGGAAATATTCCACATGCCGGTGCGGGTGGGATTTCCGCAGGCGGTGATGGGGCTGACCGACATAGTGCGCAATCCGATTTATTCAACTGGAGTGGGCTTGTTGCACTACGGGGCCAGGGCCCAGGAAGAGGGTGGAATCACGGGTGCCCGCGGAGCGGCCCAGCCGGGCTTGTTGCAGCGCATCAAAATCTGGTTCCAGAACAATTTTTAGGCAGTAGAAAATCGTCGGGCTAGCGCCTGGCATTATTTTAAAAAGGGGAGAAACACCATGTTTGAACTAGTAGACAATGTACCTGAGAGTGCGGTCATCAAGGTTGTCGGTGTGGGCGGCGGCGGTGGTAATGCCGTCAAGCACATGATCGCCAACTCGGTGGCTGGCGTGGACTTCATTTGTGCCAATACCGACGCGCAGGCCCTCGCGGAGATTGATTCCAGGATGGTGCTGCAGTTGGGCTGTGATATCACCAAGGGTCTGGGCGCCGGGGCCAACCCGGATATCGGGCGGGCGGCGGCCATGGAAGATCGCGACCGTATTGCCGAGGCCCTGAGCGGCGCGGATATGGTCTTTATTACCGCCGGTATGGGGGGTGGTACCGGTACCGGTGGGGCGCCGGTGGTGGCCGAGGTCGCGCGCGAGATGGGAATTCTCACCGTGGCGGTGGTAACCCGCCCCTTCCCTTTCGAGGGCAAGAAGCGCATGGCCGTTGCCGAAAACGGAATGACGGAGTTGCAGCAACATGTAGACTCCCTCATCACTATACCCAACGAAAAACTGCTGGATGTGCTGGGTAAAAACACCAGCTTGCTGGACGCGTTCAAGGCAGCCAATGATGTGTTGTTGGGAGCGGTACAGGGCATTGCTGATTTGATTATCCGTCCGGGAATGATCAATGTTGACTTTGCAGATGTTCGCACCGTTATGTCAGAAATGGGTATGGCCATGATGGGCACCGGCAGCAGTCGGGGTGAAAACCGTGCCCGGGAAGCCACTGAAACGGCTATTCGCAGTCCGCTGCTGGAAGATATCAATCTGCAGGGTGCGCGTGGAATTCTGGTGAATATCACCGCGGGACTGGACCTGTCGCTGGGTGAATTCTCGGAGGTGGGTGATACGATTGAGGAGTTCGCCTCTGAAAATGCGACGGTGGTGGTGGGTACGGTGATCGATTCGGCGATGAGCGATGAGCTCAAGGTGACAGTGGTAGCCACGGGCCTGGGTGGCGAGGTTACGCGTACCCCGCTGCAGGTTGTGGATGCGCCCGCAAGGTCCAGCAGTGAATTACCGGATTACCAGGAACTGGACCGACCCACGGCGCAGCGCAAGAGCCAGCAAGCCCACAGTGAGGACGCCGGGGTGAGTCTGGGCAAGGCCGTGGGTCAGGATATGGATTACTTCGATATTCCCGCCTTCCTGAGGCGCCAGGCGGATTAGGTCGCACCCGGCCGGCGCGGCTGGCGAAGGCGGTGCGAAGAGGGGGGTCGCAGGTCGAATCTACCCCTTTTTCTGGCTGTTAGCGCCCTTTAGCACCGTTTTTGACGCTGTTCGACGCACGGGAGCCCTTGGGCTCCCCTTGCTTTTTTTGCGACACCGATACAGTTTCCAGCGTGGTATTTCCACAACGGATATGCGATAGTTGCGCCCGTCTGTGACGGAATTCGCACTTTTAAATGAAAGTCATTGTTATTAACGGGGGGGCCGGGGGAGCCCGGGCGCTGGAGCTGGGACGCTGGTCCCGGGCAGTGGTGTCCCTGTGTTGCCTTGGTCTGCCGTTGGGTATGGTCGGTCTGGGCTATTTCATGGCGCAAGCGGGGCAACCCACGGCGCGTGATGTCAGCCTGGACAGCATGCAGGATGAGCTGGATTCACAGCACCAGGCGGTGGCGGATTTGCGCGCTAGCGCACAACGCAAACTGCAAGCCCTGACCCTGACGGTTACAGAATTGGAAGCCCGCATGGTGCGCCTCGACGCCATGGGGCAACGCCTCACCAGTCTGGCGGGCCTGGATAGTGGGGAATTTGATTTCAGTCGGAATCCGGCATTGGGTGGCCCACTCACTGATGGCGCTGCCGGTGAGCTGAAGGAACCCAGCCTTAACTCGGAAATGCAGGATCTGGAGCGACGCATGGTCGATCGCAAACAGCAACTGGATGTGCTGCAATCACTGCTGCTCAATCGCCAGCTGGCTGACGATAGCTATCTGTCCGGCCGACCCGTCAAAAAAGGCTGGATGTCCTCACCTTTCGGTCGCCGCAAGGATCCCTTCACCGGGCAGAGTGCCTGGCACGAGGGTGTCGATTTCGCTGGCAGCAAGGGTGCTGATGTGGTCGCAGTGGCTGCCGGAGTGGTTACCTGGTCCGGGGATCGCTACGGCTACGGCGAGATGGTCGAGGTCAGCCATGGCGGTGGCTATACCACCCGCTATGCACATAACCAGGAAAACAAGGTCAAGGTTGGTGACCTGGTGAAGAAAGGCCAGGTGGTTGCCCAGATGGGCAGCAGCGGCCGTTCTACCGGGCCACATGTTCACTACGAGGTTTACAAGCACGGTCGCGCAGTCGATCCGGCTAGCTACATCCACCGCAGTCCGCGCTGACACATCCCCCACCCCGCTTGATCGCCCGGCTCAGTCGCCTTTTAACCGGCACTGCAGTGGGCTCCCGTATTTGCATTATCAATAGCCCGGATCACCATGATTTCAAAGTTGCTCAAGACTCTATTTGGTACCAAGAACGATCGCCAGCTCAAACGCATGGGCGCGGTGGTCAAACAGATCAACGCATTTACCGAAGGTTGTGGCGCGCTGACCGATGCCCAGCTGCGGGCCAAAACCGATGAATTTCGGGAGCGGCTTGGTGCTGGCGAAACTCTCGAACAACTGTTGCCTGAGGCCTTCGCGGTGGTACGCGAGGCCGGCGAGCGGAGCCTGCAGCTGCGTCACTTCGATGTGCAGTTGATTGGAGGCTTGGCCTTGCACGAAGGTAATATCGCTGAAATGCGCACCGGCGAGGGTAAGACACTGGTAGCGACCCTGCCCGCCTATCTCAATGCCCTGACTGGCGACAGCGTACACCTGATTACGGTGAACGACTATCTCGCCCAGCGGGATGCCAACTGGATGGGGCCGCTGTACGAAGCGTTGGGTCTCTCGGTGGGAGTGATCCTCTCCCGCCAGGACCCGGCCCAGAAGCGGCACGCCTATACCGCCGACATCATCTACGGCACCAATAACGAGTTCGGTTTTGATTACTTGCGTGACAACATGGCTTTCTCGCTGGAGGATCGCGCGCAAGGGAACCTGGCGTTTGCGATAGTCGACGAGGTGGACTCAATTCTCATTGACGAGGCGCGTACACCGCTGATCATCTCCGGCGCCGCCGAGGACAGCTCCGAACTGTACCGCCGTATCAACAAATTTATTCCACAGCTGAAGCTGGACGTTGAAGGGCAGCAGGGCCACTACACGGTGGATGAAAAACAGCGCCAGACAGAACTGAATGAGGAGGGCCACCAGTTTATAGAGGATTTGCTGATTCGGGAAAAATTGCTGGTGGAAGGCGAGAGTCTGTACGCCGCCACCAATTTGAACCTGTTGCACCATGTTCATTCCGCGCTGCGGGCGCATGTGCTGTTCAAGATGGATGTGGAGTATATCGTGCAGGAGGGGCAAGTCGTGCTGGTCGATGAGCACACCGGCCGGACCATGCCCGGTCGACGCCTCTCCGAGGGTCTGCATCAGGCTATTGAGGCCAAGGAGGGTGTGAACATCCAGAGTGAGAGCCATACCCTGGCCTCCACGACCTTCCAGAACTATTTCCGTCTCTACAACAAACTATCGGGAATGACAGGTACCGCCGATACCGAGGCCTTTGAATTTCGCCAGATTTATGGTTTGCAGGTCATCGTGATTCCCACCAATGTGGCCATGGTCAGGGACGATCTGAACGACCTGGTTTACCTGAGCCGGGACGAGAAGTACGACGCCATCGTCGAAGATGTAAAAACCTGTATGGAACGGAGGGCGCCGGTGTTGGTGGGGACGGCCTCCATTGAAACCTCTGAAGAAATGTCACGCCGGTTTCAGCAGGCAAAGATCGAACACCAGGTGCTGAATGCCAAGTTTCACGAGAAGGAGGCGGAGATCATTGCCCAGGCCGGGGCGTCCGGCACGGTGACTATTGCGACCAACATGGCCGGGCGAGGTACGGATATTGTCCTCGGTGGCAACCTGCAGGCTGAACTCGCCGAGCTCGGAGATGCCAGCGAGACCGAGCTGGAGCAAAGACGCCAGGCCTGGCAGAAGCGACACGATGCCGTCGTGGCAGCGGGAGGGCTGCATATTTTGGGAACTGAGCGTCACGAGTCACGGCGTATTGATAACCAGCTGCGCGGGCGCTCCGGGCGCCAGGGTGATCCAGGCAGCTCGCGGTTCTACCTGTCACTGGATGACAACCTGATGCGAATTTTTGCCTCCGAGCGAGTCAAGAATTTTATGCAGGCACTGGGAATGGAGAAGGGTGAGGCCATCGAACACCGCATGGTCACCAATGCCATTGAGAAGGCGCAGCGCAAGGTGGAGGGTCGCAACTTCGATATTCGCAAACAGCTGCTGGAATACGACGATGTGGCCAATGACCAGCGCCAGGTTATTTACCAGCAGCGCAACGAATTGCTCGGTGAAGACGACATTTCCGAGACCATCAGCACGATACGCGCCGATGTAGTCAATGCCGTCATCGGCGACTCTGTGCCGCCCATGAGTCTTGAAGAACAGTGGGACGTTCCCGGTTTGGAGAAGCAACTGGAAACCGATTTCGCGGTACAGCTACCGGTGCAGCAGTGGCTGGATACAGATGACGACCTTCATGAAGAGGCGATGCGGGAGAAGATTGTCGAGGCCGTGGAGGCTCAGTACCAGCGCAAGAGCGCTGAGGTCGGTCCCGACATGCGCAAACTGGAAAAGCAGATCATGTTGCAGGTGCTGGATACCCTCTGGAAAGAACATCTGGCCACCATGGACCACCTGCGCCAGGGCATCCACCTGCGTGCCTATGCCCAGAAAAATCCCAAGCAGGAATACAAGCGCGAATCCTTCGAATTATTTCAGCAATTGCTGGAGAACCTGAAGTTGGAGGTGGTGAAGTTTCTCAGCCATGTCCAGATACAGCGTGAGGATGAGGCGGAGCTGATGGCGCAGCGCCGGCGCGAAGCGGCTGAGCGCGAGAAGCTGGCATTTCAACATGCCCAGGCCAATGCCTTGACCGCTGGCCAACCGCGGCCGGCAGCTGGGGCCGAGCCTGCGCCCAGTCCGGCGCAGCCGTTTATCCGGGAGGGCCCCAAGGTAGGCCGCAATGCGCCGTGTCCCTGCGGCTCGGGCAAGAAGTTCAAGCAGTGTCATGGCAAGCTCTGACGGGCTGCCGGTCGCCGGTTTCAGGCTGGCCGCAGTCAGTGCCGGGATCAAGGTTCCCGGGCGCCTCGACCTGGTATTGATGGAGTTGGCGCAAGATAGCACCGTGGCCGGGGTCTTCACCCGCAATGCCTTCTGCGCGGCGCCAGTGCAGGTGGCCCGCCAGCACCTGGCAGCGACCATCCCGCGCTATTTACTGGTCAACACCGGCAATGCCAACGCCGGCACCGGCGGGGCGGGACTCGCGGATGCACGCCGCTGCTGCGAGGCTGTCGCTGAGTCCGTGGGCGTGGCGGTGGAACAGGTACTGCCATTTTCAACCGGTGTTATTGGCGAGCCGCTCCCGGTGGATAAAATCCAGGCCGGGATTGCAGCGGTCTGTGCCGTTCTGGGTGAGGAAAACTGGGCCGCTGCCGCGGAGGGCATTCTCACCACCGATACCAGGCCGAAGCTCGCCAGTCGCCACCTGGAGCTTGATGATCAGCGGGTGACACTCACGGGAATGGCCAAGGGCGCCGGGATGCTGAGGCCCAATATGGCGACCATGTTGGCCTATGTGGCGACCGACGCCGCCATCGCCCAGCCGCTTTTGAACATCCTGTGGACCCAGGCCGTAGAGATCAGTTTCAATCGCATCACTGTCGATGGTGACACTTCCACCAACGATGCGGCCATACTGGTTGCAACCGGGCAGGCCGCAGCGGCCCCCATTACCGATGAGGGTGATCCGCGCTGTGCGGTATTTGCCGCGGCTTTGCAGGAACTGGTGCTGGAGTTGGCACAGGGTCTGGTGCGCGATGGTGAGGGTGCCAGCAAGTTTGTGGCGGTGAAAGTCGGTGGCGGCAGTAGCGAGCAGGAGTGCCTGCAAGTGGCCTACACGATAGCCCATTCACCCCTGGTAAAGACGGCGCTGTTTGCCAGTGATCCGAATTGGGGGCGCCTGCTGGCGGCGATCGGGCGCGCCGGCATAGCGGATCTGGATGTGGACAAGGTGGATGTACTGATTAACGGTGTGCTGATTGCCGAGTCTGGCTGTCGCGCCGCCAGCTACACAGAAGAGCAGGGTGTCGCCGCGATGGCACCTTCAGATATCCACATCGAGATACGCTTGCGCCGCGGCGATGCCCGCGCCACGGTCTGGACCTCGGATTTATCCTACGATTACGTGCGCATCAACGCCGAGTACCGCACCTGAATGTCCAGGGTACACGTGGCCGTGGGCGTGGTCTGGGATGACCGGGGTCGCGTCTTGGTCAGCAAGCGGCATGCCGATTCCCACCAGGGCGGATTGTGGGAGTTTCCCGGTGGCAAGCTGGAAGCGGGTGAGGACGTGTCTGCCGCCCTGCGGCGTGAGCTTCAGGAGGAGTTGGGCATCTGTATCGGTGACGCCAGGCCCCTGCTTGAGATTCGCCACGACTACGCGGACAAACAGGTGTTGCTGGATGTCTGGCAGGTGCTGGATTTCACCGGGGTTGCAGAGGGTCGGGAAGGACAGCCCCTGCGCTGGGTACCCATCGCAGAGTTAGCTGATTATGAGTTTCCCGCCGCCAATGGACCGATAGTCGCTGCGCTTATCGAGCGTTGGCGACGCCTGGAAGCGCGCGGCTAGGGCTTTCGAGGGCGTAAACCGCGGGCCCCGGTTGTAACGTACCGCAAAGGACAGGTTCGGCCACAGAAACTGGTCGATGGGGTCAAACTCCTGTATCGACTTGATGTGTTCGGGATCGTCGAACCCGGCGTAGGCTGCAGCGCCGGCGAGAAAGCCCAGGAACTCATCGAAGCCGCGATCGTTCGGGGTCCGGCCGGCCTGCCCGCCCAGGTGCCACTTGCCCAGAATAATGCTGTGATAATCCCGCTGCTTGAGCAGCTGCGGCAGCATGATCTCGTCCAGATCCACGTGTTTGTCGGTGTAATCCGGCTGGTGATCGAGGTTTTCCGTAAACACGACAGTTTCGAAGGGCCGCTCATAGCGCTGGTCTTGTTTTCGGGAAACTTATGTGAAATCCGCCAGTTATGGTTTGTTTTGGAAGCATAATGTGCGCTGGTTCACACTGTGAGGAGTAAAAGTGTGACCGATTAGACACTTCTGGGCTTCCCGTTTTAATCCTGTGGGCAGGATGTTTAGTATCAATCCAAGCATTTAAAACGCGAAACAAGCCACCATGCAGGACGCGAACATTCAGACAGGGAATTACTACTCAGCGGGGGACCAGTCCCATGGTGAGTAGTGTCGTATTGAACGTCATCAGCATCGTACTGGTCTGGGTGTTGCTGATTGTCCTGGTCAGCATTCGCCGTAAAAACCATGCCATTGCCAACCTGCTGAAAGAGAAATCGGACCAGTTGCAGGTGTCCGCGGAAGAACTCCGGCTGCTGGCGAGTACCTTTAACTCCCACGAGCCCATCTTGATAACCGATCAGAATCTCGTTGTACTGCGGGTCAACCAGGCGTTCCTTGCGGCGACAGGATACGAATCACACGAAGTAGTCGGTCGCAAGGCTACCGATTTTTCCGCAGATGACCGCAACAATCCCTACGAAGAGATTCAGCGAACCCTGACCAGCACTGGCATATTCAATGGCGAAGTCACCGCCCGGCACAAGGACGGTAGCAATCTGCCCATGCACCTGCGGGTCAGTGCCATCAAGGATGAAAGCCAGGGCACCACCCACTACGTGGCTGTCTACTCTGATATCAGCGAACAAAAACGCAGCCAGGAGGAAATCAACAAGCTGGCGTTTTACGATCCCCTGACCGGCTTACCAAACCGGCGCCAAATTATGGAGCGACTTGATCGGGAGCTGTACCTCGCCGATCGTTACGACTCCGGTGGCGCGTTGTTTTTCCTGGATATCGACAACTTCAAGGACATCAACGATACGCTGGGGCACGACCATGGCGACTGCCTGCTAATTGAGCTGGGACGCCGGTTGCGCAGACATGTGCGTAAGACGGACATGGTCTCACGGCTGGGGGGGGATGAATTCCTGATTTTGCTGCAGCGCGATACCGCCTCGGAGCAGGACACAATAGACCACGCCACCAGTGTGTGTGAAAAAATTCTGTCTTTGTCGCAAGAGCCCTACTTGATCGAGGGTCACAAGCACTATGTCTCCATCAGTATCGGCATCACTATTTTCCCCAGCAACGCCGCCAACCCGCAGGACCTGCTGAAACAGGCGGATACCGCCATGTACAAGGCAAAAAATGCTGGCAAGAATACCGCCAGTTTCTTTCACCCGGAAATGCAGAAGTTGGCGGAGAAGAAGCTGGTCATGGAGCGAGACCTGCGTGAGGCCCTGGTGCGGGATGAAATGGATCTCCAGTTTCAACCACAGGTCGATCGCGATGGTCAGATCCGCGGCGTGGAGGCGCTGTTGCGCTGGACCGGACCAATGGGGGTGTCGGTCTCACCCAATGAGTTTATCCCGATTGCGGAGCAATCCGGATTGATCGTGCAGATCGGGGAGTACGTGCTGGACCAGTCATGCCGGCAGATGAAACAATGGCTGGAGAGTGGCTTGTTGCTGGATCACATCTCCGTCAACGTAAGCCCACGCCAGTTCGCGGACGGTGGTTTTTTGAGCAGCGTGCAACGTACTTTACTTACCACGAAGTTACCGGCGGAGAATTTGATACTGGAACTCACCGAGAGTGTGGTGGTGGAGAATCTGGAAGAGGCGCGGACCAAGATGGAAGCCCTCAACGCTCTGGGTGTGAGACTTTCCATGGATGACTTTGGCACTGGTTACTCATCCTTGTCCTATCTTTCCGAGCTGCCCTTCTACGAGCTGAAGATCGATCAGCGTTTCGTTCGCAATCTGTTCAATGATCGCAAAAATGCAGTGATAGCCACTGCGATCATCGCCATGGCGGAAAGCCTGCATCTCAAGGTGTTGGCGGAAGGCGTGGAGAATCGGGATCAGCTGGATTTTCTGCGAGACCATAACTGCAGCATGTTTCAGGGTTACTATTTCAGCAAGCCGCTTGACGCCGAGGACTTGCAAGCGCTGCTGATCCGGGCGCCAGCTGAGCGCGATCCGGCCACACGCCCGCAAAAAGGTTGGGTCAGGGTGGTGGGAGACTAGTCCAAGCCGCTTTGCCTGGATCCGCAGCCCGGTTATTCGGCAATCAGTTTACTCAGTAACATCACGATAATATCGATGCTCGCTTGTTTGCCAAGATTTTGATGCTCGCGCAAACGGTGCCAGGTTTCGAAAGAGGCGATGGCGTCTACGGCTTCCCGCTCCGACGCCGGCAACTGCTCCAACTCGGGCAGCCAGGCATTGAGATCCTTGCGCAAGCCCCGCAGATTGCGGGCGTAGTTTTTCCTGATGACCTCTGATTTCCAGTGTTGCACCAGCGCGGAAAGCAGCAGTGGGCCTACCGCCTCGTAGGCATTGGCGTGGCGCTCCACGGCGTGCAAAATCCGTTCTTCCAGAGTGCCCTCACGGTCGCCGCCGAGGAACAGGTTTTCATACGTCCCGCGCAGGCGTTCATCGGTGCTCGTGTACAGGGAGTCCATTTCGGGAAAGTGCCGAAAGATTGTGCGAATGCCCACTTTGGCACGCTCGGCAACCTGCTGGGCCGTGGGTACCAGGTTGCCTTCAGTCACCAGTTCCAGCATGGAATCAACAATCAGCTGCCGGCTGCGTTCACTGCGCAGGGCACGTCCGTCGGGGCCACCGCTCGCTGTTTTTCTCGCTGATGGTCTCATTGGCCCTATGCCGTCACATCCACTGCGTAGAAACTATTGACATTATATGTGCCATTAGTATGCTTGCTAATCTCCCCCTGTCAAGCAATATCCGGACCCACACAGACGAGAGCTGACGATGATACATTTGTATACCGCCCCAACCCCAAACGGCCACAAGGCCTCCTGTACCCTGGAGGAGCTGGGCCTGGAGTACAGCGTGAAGCTGGTCAATATCAGCGAAGGCGACCAGCACAGCGAAGAGTTTCGCGCTATTAATCCCAATGGACGCATACCGGCGATCGTGGATAGCGGCAATGACGATCTGGCGGTGTTTGAATCGGGCGCCATCATGATCTACCTGGCTGAGAAAGCGGGTAGACTGTTGCCTACGGACGACAAGGGCCGGACCCGGGTCATTCAGTGGCTGATGTTCCAGATGGGCGGCATAGGTCCAATGATGGGTCAGGCCAACGTGTTTTATCGCTACTTTCCCGAGACCATTCAGCCCGCCATTGATCGCTACCAACACGAATGCCGGCGACTTTTTGAAGTACTGGACCGACGCCTGGGTGAGAGTGAGTGGCTGGCAGACGATTACTCGATCGCCGACATCGCCAATTGGTGTTGGGTGCGAACCTACAAGTGGTCCGGGGTGTCCCGGGAGGGTCTGGACAACCTGGATCGCTGGCTGGCTGTACTGAAAGAAAAGCCGGGTCTGCGCAAGGGTATCGAAGTTCCATTCGCTATTGACAGTTTGCTTGAGGATGACAAGGCGGCGGAGGAGTTCAAGATAAATGCCCGTAAAACACTCCAAACCTGAGAGGTAACAGCATGAAACTGGGAATCAGTCAGCAAAGATTTGGCAGTCGTGCCAGCGTGAATATCGAACTGATCAAGCCCAATCTGGCCCTGTATATCGGGGGCATGGGAGCAAGAAACAAGAACTTCTACACCGATTACGCTTGTCGTTTGGGATTTGCGGATGCGGCGCACAAAATCCAGGACCTGTACCTCGCCGGCAACAAGCAGGAGGCCATCGCGGCAGTGCCAGACGAATTGATCAATGCGGTCCACCTGGTGGACTGGAAAGCATCAAACCAGCGAGGGGAAGTCGACTTGATGATAGTCGGAGCAATGCAGACCGAGGCGCTGGATTTACCGGCCGAAGAAATGCTGTAGGAAATTGGGGTGAGCGATTATCAGTGTCTGTTGGGGAGCCAGATGCCCCCTGACCCGGGCGCAGTAGCCCGGCTGTGACGGGGTTCAGCTTGCGAAAAAGTGTGACATAGGTCACAGAAAACGGGCTATACTGGACCGCGGTGGTAATAGTTCCTAGCTATTGCCGGGGAAACATAATTACAGTACGCCAGACTTCCCCCGGTGGAGAGTTTGGACCCATGCGATCATTTCTGCGCTTTTGCTTTTGTATTACCGCGATTAGTTTGGTGGCGGGGTGCAGTACCGCGCCGTCGGCGACGGATACGGTGCATTACTTCTTCACTCCAGAACACGAGTCAAAAGAAGACGCGCAGACACGCAAGGACTGCATGGCTGACAACAGTTCCTTCAATCAGCGGCAACTGGTCTTGTCTGCCGCCGCCATCCAGAATGCCTGGGTTTATTGCTTCCGGCAGGCCGACATCTGGTATCCCGGCGAGAAAGACGACCCACCTGAATTGGACCACGGCTGGTAAAAAACACCGGCATTGGCCTCGCCAGGGGCTATCATAGGAGAGCACCGCCAGCGTTAATCATCCAGCTGTTGAATCGGGAGCTGCTCCATGAAAATAGGCCTGTGCCTTCCGCAATTGGGTCCCTTTGCCACTCTGGACGCGGTACGAGGCTTTGCCGGGTCGGCCGAGTCACTGGGCTTTGACTCACTCTGGGTGCAGGAGCACCTGTTCTACCCGCAACCCGCCGAGGGTTATGCGGGTGCCCCGGGAGTGCCCTGGCCAGAGGCCTACGCACAGCTGCTGTCACCGCTGGAGCTACTTTCCTTTGTCGCTGGGATAACCGGGCACATCCGGCTCGGTACTTCCATACTGGTCACCGCCTATCATCGACCGCTGGCATTGGCGAAGCAGGTTGCGACCCTTGACGTACTGTCCGGAGGGCGCTTCCAGCTGGGCCTGGGTCTGGGATGGTGTGAGCCGGAATACCAGCTGATGGATACGCCGTTTACGGCCCGCGGGCCGCGCTCGCGAGATTTTATTCGCGCCCTGCAATGTTGTCTGGGTCCAGACCCGGTAGAATACCGCGGTGTTTTTTTTGATATTCCCGCCTGTCTCACCAGTCCCAAGCCGGTCAATGGTTCGCTACCACTCATTGGCGGTTTTTGGTCAGAAGCAGGCTTGCGTCGCACCGCCGAATATTGCGATGCCTGGATGCCGGCGGGCATGAGTGTCAGCGAGGCAGCGGTCGGCATCAAGGCCATCAATGGCATGGCCCGGGACGATTTTTGCCGTGCGCCGCTGGATCTGGTTTACCGGGTTTTCTCCTCGCCACAACTGGCGGGTATCGCTGCCACAGCCCCGGGTCCTTTGAGTCCCAACTGGCAGGGTAGCGTCGACAGTATGCGAGACAAGGTCGAAGAAGCGGCCGCAGCGGGCGTGAGTGAACTGATCATTGATACCAGCTTCTTTGCCGAGAATCCCGGCGTGGCGGGGTGGCTTGCCCAACCGGAATTCTTTGCGCCCCTGCTGGAGGTGGTCAGGGCTTGAAACGGGTCCCGGTCCCCCGGGGCGCATCTGCTGGCCCTGGGGTTCCTGGTATTGCTTGCGGCCTGCGCCCACCCGCTGCCACCGGAGCTGCTGGAGCGTTCCCGAACCACGTCGCAGTAATTCGAAGAGGCCAAGCTGGGGATCTTTATCCGCTGGGGTCTGCCCTCGGTACCTGCCTTTGCCGCTGGAGCGCCACTCAAGCCGGGAGAGCTGGAACATGGCGGATGCCCCGGTTCTGCTTCTATCCCAGCTCTGCTTCCAGGACGGCCATGGTCGCGTCGAAGACACCCTCTGCGGTCGGGGTAATGGCGGCGGTGAAGTCGGTGACCCCGATATCGCGCAATTGACCAATGCGGTCGCGAACTTCCTCGGCGCTACCGATAATGGCTACGTCCTCCGGTCCCTCGGCCCCCTCCCGATCCAGCATGGCGCGATAGGAGGGCAACATGCCATACATCTTCAACGCCTTGCCAACCGTTTCCCTGGCGCCAGCCACATCATCAGTGACGGCAACCGGCAGTCCGCAGATAATTCGCGGAGCGGTTTTCCCCGCGGCTTCAGCAGCGCTGCTGATACCGGGAATAATGTGGTTCTCCAGGGTTTTCGGGCCGGTGACCCAGGTGACGGTGCCGTCTGCGTACTTGCCGGCGAGCGCCAGCATCCTGGGGCCCAGGGCGGCGACAATCAGCGGTACCGGCGTTGCCCCGGGCACCTCCAGTGCGCCGTTAACCCTGAACTCGTCGCCCTGGAAGCTGACCGATTCTCCTCGCAACAGCGGGGCAATAACTTGCAGGTATTCGTTCATATGGGAAGCCGGTTTGGCGTAAGACAGGCCCATTATGTCCTCGATCACCAACTTGTGGGACAGGCCGATCCCCATCACAAAGCGGCCATCACAGGCGACATTGGCAGTCAGCGCCTGCTGCGCCAGTGCCATGGGGTGGCGCGGATAGGTGGGAGTCACCGCGGTACCCAGTTCGATGCGTTCGGTTTGCGCTCCAGCCAGGGCCAGGGTTACGACCGCGTCCACAGCAAAAATATTGGCCAGCCAGACTGAGTCGAACCCCTTTTGCTCTACTGTTTTGATAAAATCGATAATATCGCCGATACCATTGCCGGTGGCTTCGGTGGCGCCTGCCATAAGCCCGATTTTCATATGCTCTCTCCACTATCTCTCTTGGCACAAAACCCGTCACTAATACCGATAAGGGCTTTCCCTGTCAATACGAATATCGTATGTTTGTCCGTCGATTCTGGCACGCGGTACCTGGGAGGTGCAGAACATGATTTCAGCAGACATGCCCTATGCAAAACACTATCGGCAGGTCGATGGCAAAAGCATTGCCTATGTCGATGAAGGCAGTGGCGATCCTATTGTGATGCTGCACGGCAATCCGACGTCCTCCTACTTGTGGCGCAACGTAATACCCGAATTAACGGGCAGCGGCCGGGTGCTGGTGCCCGACCTGATCGGCCAGGGTGATTCTGAAAAATTGCCCGCGACCGATGGACCAGAGCGCTACAGGTTTGAAGTAGTTTACCAGTATCTGGATGGCTTGCTGGCGGCCCTGGATGTGACGGCGAGGGTCACTCTGGTCATACACGACTGGGGTAGTGCCCTGGGTTTTCATTGGGCCAAAAATCACCCGCAGGCGGTCCGGGGTATCGCCTACATGGAAGGCATTGTTACCCCGGTAAACTGGAGCGACTGGCCTGAGGGCGCGCGGGAAATTTTCCGGGGTTTCCGTTCCCCCAGGGGGGAGGAGTTGATTCTGGAGCGGAACCTCTTCATTGAAGGGGTTTTGCCCAGTGCGGTTATCCGCGACCTGAATGAGGCGGAAATGGACGCTTATCGAGCGCCGTTTACTGAACCGGAGGACCGCCAGCCCACGTTGAACTGGCCGCGTCAGATCCCGATAGAAGGTGAGCCCGAGCATATGGTGGCACTGGTCAACGACTATGCTGATTGGATGGCCAACAGTGAGCAGTTGCCAAAATTGTTCATCAATGCCGAGCCGGGTTCCATCCTGGTGGGGAGGCAGCGGGAATTTTGCCGCAGTTGGCCCAACCAGACTGAGGTAACGGTAGCCGGCAATCACTTCATCCAGGAGGATTCCCCGGTCGAGATCGGACAGGCGGTGGCCGACTGGCTGGCGACGCTGGCCTAGCCGCAGGCGCACACTGTGCGCCGGGAAGCAGAATCAATCAAGCAGCAGAAACTGAAGGAGATCTATCATGGCTGATGCGCCTGCCTATGTTATTGCCAATTTCGATATCAACGACGCGGATACTTACCGTACCTACGAGACGGGCTTTTTCCCCATACTCAAACGCCATGAAGGGGAGTTCCTCACCTTCGATGACAACAGCGAGACCTTCGAGGGCGCATCACCGCGCAGCGGACGGATGGTGATTTTCAAGTTCCCCTCGGCGGAACAGGCGCGTGCCTGGTATGCAGACGAGGATTACCAGGCCCTGTCCGAGCACCGCCGCGCCGGTACCAGCATGCACTTTCTCACGCTGGTGAACGGCCTGCCACCACGCGGTTGATCGCCGGCAAGCCTGACCCTGGAAGCGTAGCCCTGAAGACTAGCCCTAGAAGAGTAGCCCCATGGTGGGTGCCTCGATGGTGGAGTAGTC
>JAPUKZ010000306.1 GCA_027295405.1 Gammaproteobacteria bacterium | reverse complement strand
GAGGACGGCGATTTTAGCCATGGGCAGCGCGAGACGATTGCAACGTTCCGCGATACGTTGCGGTCTCGAGATGCGCGGCGAACATACAGCCATGATCTAGCAATTCTCGCCGGGGAAATTCGGTTCACCTCTGCCGAAATCACGCAGTTGAAAGAGATGGCATGGATACAACCGCAGACTGAGGGGGGCAGGGAGATGGTTGATGAACGCCAGGCTCAGTTACTGCGGGCCTGGGCGGCGGTCCGGGATGCGGGTTTGACGCCGCGTCGAGGCTTTACGCCCCGGGACTTTGTCATCTTCGACGAACTGTTGGGAGAATTGGCACAGCACCAGGCAGAGCGGATCAAGACCCGCCTGGGGCGGCTCGACGCCCAAACCCTCGAATCCATCTATGGCCGCCTGGTGCCGGCGCTGCAGACTGCCGTGGGGCTGACCCATGCGATAAAAGTCGAGCAGGTGTTGACCGAGTAACTACGGATTAGCTGACGCTGTCATAAAATTGCCGCCACAGCTGTTTGCCGGCGTCGTCGTACTCCATCATGGCGGCTGTCAATTCCTGCCGTTTTGCCCCGTTGACCATTTCATCAGGCAGCAGTGGATCTTTTAGCAGCAGGCGCACGGTGGCACTGCCCACTTTGAGGGTGTCCACCAGGGCCTTGCGCACACTGAGCCGGTGTAACCGTTTGATCGCCGCGTAAACCTGTTGTAACTGCAGTTGGTAACCGCGGTTAAGCGCCTCGCAGTCCCACAGGCCGGACAGCTGCCGCAGGCAGGCGGCGTCTGCTTGTTGCACCGTAAAAGAACCCTGCAGGGCGTCCAGACCCAAATGGCGCAAGTCCTCCACCAATTGCTGCGAGCCGCCGCTCAGGTTGGCGGGGCGCACCCACAACCCCGGCCGCCAGCGGGCCATGCCACGCAGGGTCAAGGCTCTGAGCTGGTGTCGCCATAAGGTACTGCCCTCGCTGGCGAGGCTGTCTGTTAACACCGCAATCCAGTCACCCTGCCAATCAAGGCGGTGTTGATCGAGGCTTCGCCAACGCTGAATTTCCTGCGAGAGCAACGCTCCCTGGCGGTTTAAGCGGTAGTGCCCGCGAGCAGGGTTGTCCAGTAAACCCTCGGCTACCAGCCGGCTCAGGGCGACCCGCAACTGATTGGTGCTGAAACCAAAGGCCTCCCCGGCCCGCACCAACATTTTGCTCTGGGTCATCACCTTCGGGTCGGTATCCAGCAATACCAGTATCAACCGCCGCGGATTAAACCAGTCTTGTCTGTTGTTCATCGTTACCACTATTGACTTGTCGATAGATTATTACATATTATAAATGTATATTGTCAAATTATGTAATTTAATGGTTGAATCCCGGCGCCAGTACCGTCGGTGCTGTCACAACACACAGAGGACGAGAGGAGGTCAACCGGTAATGGCTGTAGACAAAGAGTGGTTGGCAGCGGCGATCCGGGAGATAAACACCCGGGGCTATACCGAGATTGCTGGTTTTCTGTCGCCCCGGATACTGGCTGAAGTCGAGTCGGCCCTGGCGAAGCAACTGGGCACGTTTCAAGGGCGCAACAATTTCGAGGGCACCAGGACCGAGCGGGTTTACACCCTGGTGGGGCGGGATAAGGTATTTCAGGAGGTGGTGGAAGACGCGCGGGTCATGGCCTTGTGCGAGGAATTTCTGGCACCCAATTTTCTGCTCACCGCCAGTCAGGCGATCAGTATTTCCCCGGGAGAAACCCCGCAGCCGTTTCACACGGATGATTCTTTTTATCCGCTGCCCCGCCCCCGGCCCATGGTCAGCTTGTCGACCATCGTCGCGGTGGATGCGTTTACCCTCGCCAATGGTGGCACCCAGGTAATTCCCGCGAGTCATCTGTGGGATGAGGAAAAGCTGCAGGGCGAATACGGTACAGGCTTTGGCGAGTTGGATCAGGATTTGGAGTCGCGGCTGGCCGAGAAGGCGGTCACAGTGGAAATGGCCGCCGGCAGTTGCGTGGTGTTTGCCGGCACTCTGTTACACCGCGGTGGCGCCAATAATAGTGACCAGGCGCGCTGTGCATTTTCCAACCAGTATTGTCAGCCCTGGGCCCGCACCCAGGAAAACTTTTTTTTAGCGATCCCGCCAGAGAAAGTCCGACAAATGTCGCCACGGGTGCAGGAGTTGTTGGGATATTCGATTCACCCTCCGTTTATGGGGCAGCTGAGTGCCTCCCATCCCAAAAAGGCCCTCGAGCCCGGTTATGTGCCGCCAGTGATGCGTTAACGTAAAACCGCGGCACCAGAATGGTGGCCTCTGCGGGCCGGTGGAAACAATTCGACCACTTCACTATCCTGGACGCCTTTAGTCTGCCCCTGTCTGGGGCCATCTTGGGAGAGATCTGACGTTTCATTTCGCAATCCGCAGATCCAGCTCCTCGTTTGAGCAGGGCACTTCACCTTCGGCTAAACTGGATAGAGTGAACCTGTCAGGAGATAGCAGTGAGCTTGACTGAATCATATGCAACCGGTCCGGAAAATCCACCGGTGCGGGATATAACTATTGGCCAACTGCTGCAAGAGGCAGCGGAGAAGTGGCCGGCGCAGACGGCGATGATTGCCGCCTTACCCGACCCCGGTGCACGGCGGCAGTGGACCTACGTGGAAATGTACGCGGACTCGCAGGCAGTAGCGCACGCCCTGCTGGAGCGGTTTCAGCCAGGGGATCGTATCGCGGTGTGGGCGCCCAATATTCCCGAGTGGATACTGCTGCAATTCGGCTCCGCGCTGGCGGGCACTATCCTGGTTACGGTTAACCCCTCCTTTCAGGCCGATGAACTGGCCTATGTACTCAAGCAATCCCGCAGTGCCGGTCTCTTCCTGCTGCCGGAGTTTCGCGGTAATCCTATGCTGGGCCATGTGCAGCAGGTACGCGCCGATTGCCCCGAACTGCGGGAGGTGATGCGCTTCGACGAGTGGGATGCGTTCCTTGCCGCTGGTCGTGACAGCGAGACTGAATTACCCCGGATTCAGCCGCGAGACGCCACCATGATCCAGTACACCTCCGGCACCACGGGTTTTCCCAAGGGCGCCATGCTGCACCACCGTGGGCTGGTCAACAATGGGGCGCATACCCTGGATCGTATGGGTGTGCAAGAGGGGGCTACCTATATTACCTCCATGCCCCTGTTCCATACCAGTGGTTGCGTGATATGTGTGCTGGGCGCCGTCTCCCGCGGGGCCACCCAACTGGTGGTGGAGCAATTCGATCCCGGACTGATCCTGGAATTAATCGAGACCTATGGCGCCAACGCGATGACTGGAGTGCCCACCATGTTGGTTGCCATGCTGGAACACCCGGATTTCCAGACGCGGGATCTTTCCAGTGTCGAGGCGTTGTGTTCGGGTGGTTCCACTGTTCCAGCCGCGCTGGTCAAACGCCTGGAGGAGCAAGTGGGCGCTCCGTTTACGATCGTCTTTGGCCAGACTGAGTGCTCCCCGGTGGCCTCCATGACCCGGCCCGATGACAGCCTTGAAGACAAGGCGGAGACCCTGGGTGGACCCATGCCCGGTGTGGAGATCAAGATCATCGACCCCAACAGCGGTGAGACGCTGCCTCTGAATACCCTGGGCGAGTATTGCACCCGGGGCTACCACGTGATGCACGGCTATTTCGAGATGGAGGAGGCCACGGCCAAAACCATCGACGCGGAGGGCTGGTTGCATACCGGCGATCTGTGCAGCATGGATGAGCGTGGTTATTGCAAGGTCGAAGGCCGCCTCAAGGACATGATTATCAGGGGTGGGGAGAACATCTACCCGCGGGAGATCGAGGAGTTGCTGTTCCGGCATCCCACGGTGGCGGAAGTTGCGGTGGTAGGCCTGCCGGATGAACGCCTGGGCGAGGAGGTGGGTGCGTTTATTCGCGCCGCAGTCGGTGAAACCGTCGACCGGGAGACCCTGTTCGCCTACCTGCGGGAACACCTTTCACCCCAGAAAACTCCCCGTCACTGGTTCCTGGTGGAAGAGTTTCCCCTCACTGGTTCGGGCAAGATCCAGAAGTTTGAGTTGCGCAAGCAATGGCAGGCGGGACAACACAGCGGGATATAAGCCGGGGACTTCTCAGGTATTCCTGTCCCCAGTAGGAATCGAATGGCGGATTCAATTATTGGTCAAGACACGCCTGATTAGCCACTCTGCTTGAGGAAAGGAGACTGCACATGGATTACGAGAGCATTCAATACAGCACCGCCGGCCGCATTGCCACCATCACCCTGAATCGGCCGGAGCGCCTGAACGCCATTTCTCTGCGTATGCCGGGAGAGCTGGCCACCGCGGTGGAGCAGGCCAACCGCGACGACAGTGTGCACGTCATCATACTGACCGGCGCGGGTCGCGGTTTCTGCAGCGGTTACGACCTGGTTGATTTTGCCGAGGCGCCGGGGGAACAGTCGGGTTCACAATTGGGCAGCGGCAACGGCGGCACTCCCTGGGATCCGATGGCGGATTTTTACGGCATGCAGCAGAACACCGAGCGCTTCATGTCACTCTGGCGCAGCTACAAGCCCACAATTGCCCGCATACACGGCCCCGCAGTGGCCGGAGGTAGCGATATTGCACTGTGCTGCGATATTGCCATTATGGCCGACGAGGCTGTTATAGGTTATCCGCCCGCGCGTGTATGGGGTTGCCCCACCACTGCCATGTGGGTTTACCGGTTGGGCGCCGAGAAAGCCAAGCGGATGTTGCTGACCGGCGACCTGATCGATGGCAAGGAGGCCGAGCGTATCGGACTGGTGCTTGAGTCCGTGCCACTGGCCGAGCTGGACCAGCGAGTAAATGCCCTGGCAGAACGGATGGCCGGCGTGCCCAAGAACCAGTTGATGATGCATAAACTGATGGTCAACCAGGCCTACGAAAACATGGGCCTGCACAACACCCAGATGTTCGCTACCCTGTTCGACGGTATCACCCGGCACAGCCCCGAGGGCGTCTGGTTTAAGCAGCGCGCCGAGGAGGCGGGGTTCAAACAGGCGGTGGCTGAACGGGACAGCGGCGCGCCCATCGCGGCCGATGTCAGTAGGCCGCTCTCTCCGTATCACGGTGCGACCGACTGATCCGCACCCCGCGCC